>JAIOJV010000027.1 GCA_019911805.1 Gammaproteobacteria bacterium | reverse complement strand
CCCTAGCACCTCACTTAGGAATCTTGATAGCCAGGAAGGTCGGGCCGCCGGTGCGCTGCACCAGGACCGGGACCGTGGCGCCGGCGGGGGCTTCCTTGACCAGCGACCGGAAATGCTCGCCGTCCTTCACCCGCACGCCGTTGAACATCACGATCACATCGCCCTTGCGGATACCGGCCTTGGCGGCGGCACCGTCGCTCACCTCACCGACCAGGACCCCGCCTTCCGGCATGTCCAGCTGGTCGCGCAGGTCCTTCGGCAGCGGTGCGACACCGATACCGAGGCGGCTGTCGCTGGTGATCTGCGGGCCGGCGGCCGACTCCGCTGCCGCCGCGAACTGGTCCTGATCCTCCAACTCGCCGAGCGTGACATCGAGGTTGCGCGTCTTGCCATCACGCAGCACCTTGACCGGTACGTCCTTGCCCACCGGCGTGCTGCCAACGATGGGCGGCAGGTTGGATGAGTTCACCACCTCGCGGCCGTTGAACTCGAGGATGATGTCACCGATCTCGATGCCGGCCTTGGCCGCCGGACTGTCGGGCAATACCTTGGAGACCAGGGCACCCATGGGCTTCTTCATACCGAAAGACTCCGCCAGCTCGCGGGTGACGTCCTGGATGAGCACACCCAGCCAGCCACGTGATACGCGTCCCTTGGTCTTGAGCTGATCGGCGACGTTCATCGCGACGTCGATAGGGATGGCGAACGACAACCCCATGTAACCGCCGGTGCGGCTGAATATCTGCGAATTCACGCCCACCACCTCGCCGTCCATGTTGAACAGCGGGCCACCGGAATTACCGGGGTTGATGGCGACGTCGGTCTGGATGAACGGGACGTAGTTCTCGCGCGGCAGCGCGCGGCCCTTGGCACTGACGATGCCGGCGGTGGCGCTGTGCTCGAAACCGAACGGCGAGCCGATGGCCAGCACCCATTCGCCGACTTTCAGATCCGCGGACCTGCCGAGTTTCGCAACCGGGAGGTTGTCCGCGTCGATCTTCAACAAGGCGATATCGCTGCGCCCGTCGGTACCGACCACGGTGGCCACGAGCTCGCGGTGGTCGCTCAGCCGCACGACGATCTCCTCGGCGTCCTTGACGACGTGATTGTTGGTCAGGATGTAGCCATCCGCGGAGATGATCACACCGGAACCCAGGGAGCGCGCGTCGCGCTCGATCGGCTCGCCCTGTCCCTCACCGAAGAAGTGTTTGAACAGATCGTTGAACGGGCTGTCCTCCGGCAGATCCGGCATCTGCATGCCGGGCGGCAGACCGACACCCTGTTTGATCTTCTGCGTGGTGCTGATGTTCACCACCACCGGGCTGCTGCTCTCCACCAGATCGGTGAAATCCGGCAGCGAAGAACGCGCCTGCGTCTGCGTGGCCAGGGCCAATCCCAGCAACAGCGCGACCCACACACCGCCGAATCGACGGAAGTATTCGTGTCTCATAATCTCTCCCACGGTGACATTACCGTTGCTTGTGGCCGATATTCCCAGTCAAACCGAACACCCTTCCGGGCCACGGAATCACACGGGAGGCACTGAAGTACAGGATATCCCTGAATCGGTCGTGGACCACCTTCCGGGTGATGGCGGCGCCGGGGCGAAGCCCGTAATCGCGCCCATGTCTTTCTGCGTGCTGCCGTGGCAGTCACGGTTTTCGGAATGAACCCCGCAGCCGCCATCAGCCCGCCAGCCGCCGCAGCACCACCGGCTGATACCGGCGGTCGTTGTGGATGCGCCGCGTAAAGCCCCTCACCCACAGCAGGCCGGCGATCAGACCGGCCACACCGGCGGCCAGGGTCAGCGCCTCGCCCGGCAGCTGCAGGCGCGCCTGCAGCTGCGCACCCAGTATCCCGCCCGCCAGCAGGCCCAACAACGGTAGCGCATAGACCGCCAGCGATCCGCGCACCAGCGCCTGCTCGTCGATACCGATCAGAACCCGGTCGCCGACCCGGGCGGCATCCCGGTTCAACGCCCGCACCCGGGTACGGCGTTGGCCCAGGACTTTGGCCAGGGTCGCGGTGCCGCAACCCTGCCGGGCGGCGCAACTGCCGCAGGCCGATTGGCGCTGCGTCTCGACCCAGACGAACTCACCTTCGGCAGCGACCACGTGGGCGGTTTCCTCGATCATAGATCAACCATATCAGGATCTCAGGGATGACGTCGCATCGACGCGCCGATGCGCTCCACCGTGGTGCGCGGCACTTCGCCGACCACGGTAATCCGGTCGTCGCCGCTGCGGCTGCCATAGGCATTGACCGCACCCACGCTGGAATGGCCCGACAGGGGTTCCCTCCCCGATGTCTCCGGTTCGACGTACACCGAGACCGTCGCCAGGCCGTCGGTGAAGACCAGATGCTCGACCTCGGCGACATCCGAAGGCATGGGATGACGACTGTGCTGGGCCAGCATGAACCCGGGGGGTAACCAGCCGGCGGACCAGTCGCTGCCAGCCGACGGTTCACTGCTGGCACCCGCTGCGCCGTCGTTGCGGTGGCCGACCCAGGTGTAGTCCTCGCCGCGCAGTATGGGTTCCAGATCAGCGTCGTCGAGATGATCGACGATCTCCACATCGGTGAACATCATCTGCTCCACGGGCTGGCCATCCGTATCGATCAGATCGGAGCGGAGCAACAGCTTGCTGCCGCGCTCCAGCCACAGGCGGTAACCATAACGGTAGGTGTCACGCGCCCGGATCTCGACCGTGCGGCTCGGCAGGCCCGCTACCCGGTCCTCACCCAACGCCAGGAACTCGTAGTTGTCGTCCAGGGTGCCAAGGTCACGTGGCAGCCTCCCCGGAAAGGGCTTCCGCGGTACGCTGCGGTCGACCATCACGGACTTGCTCTTCGGCAGGATGCAGGTGACGTATTGCGAATCACGCAGGACCTCGCGCGCTTCACCCGTCAGGGCCACCAACCGTTCCCGCTCGCCATCGACGGTGGCCTGATGGAAGATGCGCATGGCGCCCAGCTGGCCATTGTGGAGGTATACGAAGGTACCACGGTAATTGAGGCTCTGGGCAGCCGCGGACATGTCATGCAGCCAGTCGCGCGCCTCGTCCGCGAGCGCCAGGCCGGCCGCCAGCAGTGCCGCGACGAGCACTGCGACACGGCAGGTAACGAGTCTATTTCTGCTCATGACCAACGATGCGGACATAGGGCAGCATGCCCGGCATACCCGTGCTCGCGGCATATTCGTTGTGGTTGACCAGATATTCGTTCAGGCGGTTGCCGGACTGTGGCGGTGCACCCTGCTGGACCTGCGCATAGGCCTGCGCCGGGGCACCCTGCTGGACCCGTACATAGGCCTGCGGCGGTGGCAGCGTCTGGGGCGCAACGGCCAGCTGCGCGCTATCGGACGCGCCGCCCTGCGGTGCCTCCAGTTGCTGCACCGCGAGCACCGCCACCACTGCGACCGAGGCCGCAACGGCCAGGCCAACGAATGACTTCGCCAGCCGCCCGACATTCGCACCGCCCCGATGCGCCGGCAGGGCTTCCACATCCGCCATGACCCGGTCGGCAAGCCCAAGGTCCACATACGGCGGCAGGCCTTGGCGCAGCCCGTCGCCGATCAACTGATACCGCCCCCACTGCGCCCGCAGCGCCGGGTCGCGCCGCAGACGCTGCAGCAGCAACTGCTGTTCGACGGCCGGCAATTCACCATCGAAGAAGGCCGAAATCTGCTCTTTGATATGCTCGCTCATATTCTGTACCTCGGACGCAAGCGGTTAGGACAGCAACGGCTTCAGCCGTATCTCTATGGCCTCGCGGGCCCGGAAGATGCGTGACCGCACCGTTCCAATCGGGCAATCCATCGCAGTGGCGATCTCCTCGTAGCTGAGTCCTTCAAACTCACGCAGGGTAATGGCCGTACGTAACTCCTCCGGCAGATCCTCGATGGCGGCGGTGATGGTCTGCCCAATCTCATCACGCAGCACCATGTGTTCCGGCGTTGCGTATTCCTTGAGACCCGTGTCCCCTGCAAATTGTTCCGCATCCTGTGCATCGATGTCGTCGCTCGGCGGCCGCCGGCTCTGCGCCACCAGATAATTCTTGGCGGTATTGATCGCGATCCGGTACAGCCAGGTATAGAACGCGCTGTCGCCACGGAATGACGGCAATGCGCGATAGGCCTTGATAAAGGCCTCCTGAGTGACGTCCAGGGCCTCGACAGGGTCGCGCAGATAGCGCGTCACCAGCTGCACGATCTTGTGCTGGTATTTCCGGACCAGGAGATCGAAGGCGGCCTTATCGCCCTGCTGGACGCGCTCCACCAGCTGTTGGTCCGAACTGTGTTCAGTCATTCACTCCCCCAACCGGCACACCGTTCCCCGCGCGCCCGGCAGCCGAGGAGCCTGTCGGACTTGGGACTGAATCTACTGCGCCGGCGGGATAGCCGTCCATTTCCCCGATCCTGCTCGTCAAATAGCTACGGCTATTCTCCTCGAAGAATCGAAAAAATGACCTCACTCGCCCGCCCGGTTCGCTACGATCGCCCAAGTCCGACAGGCTCCTAGACAGGCGCCGTGCCGAAGAGTTCGCCTGCGCCGAGGCTTTAGGGTAACTTATGGAATTCCAAGGGCCCGGTAACGCAATTCGGCCGCCCCACACGCCCGCCCCCAGGCCTCGGCGCGGCAGCGCTGGGCGCAACCTTAACGGCATTGCCCATATCCCCACAAGCATGAGCGAAAGAATTCTGAGTGAGGTACTGGTGATCGGCAGCGGCGCCGCGGGGCTGCGGCTGGCACTGGAACTCGCCAGCCACTGCCGCGTCGCGGTGCTCGCCAAGGGGCCCATCACCGAGGGCAGCAGCTATTACGCCCAGGGCGGCGTCTCGGCGGTGCTCGATCCGGAGGACAGCCTCGATTCCCACGTCCAGGACACCTTGGCGGCCGGCGCCGGCCTCTGTCACGAGGACGTGGTGCGATTCACGGTCGAGCGTGGCCCGGCGGCGGTGCGCTGGCTCGTCGAGCACAGCGTGCCCTTCACCCGGGAGCACGAGCATTTCCACCTGACGCGCGAGGGCGGCCACAGCCACCGCCGCGTCATCCATGCCGCCGATGCCACCGGCCACGCCATCGAGACCTCGCTGGTGGCGGCCGCCCGGGCCCACCCCAACATCAGCCTGTACGAACGCCACATCGCCATCGACCTGATCACCACCGCGAAGCTCCGCCGCCCCGGCCCCAACCGCTGCGTCGGTGCCTACGTGCTCGATCGCGGCCGCGACCGCGTGGACCTGTTCACTGCGCGCCTGGTGGTGCTGGCCACCGGCGGCGCCAGCAAGGTATACCTCTATACCAGCAATCCGGACACCGTCAGCGGTGACGGCATCGCCATGGCCTGGCGCGCCGGCTGCCGCATCGTCAACATGGAGTTCAACCAGTTCCATCCAACCTGCCTGTACCACCCGCACGCCAAGTCCTTTCTCATCACGGAGGCGGTACGCGGGGAAGGTGGCGTGCTGAAGCTGCCCGATGGTGAGCGCTTCATGCACCGGTTCGATCCACGCGCCGAGCTCGCCCCGCGCGACATCGTCGCGCGGGCCATCGATCATGAGATGAAGCGTCTCGGTGCCGAATGCGTCTATCTGGATATCAGCCACCAACCGGCCGAGTTCATCAAGGAACACTTCCCGACGGTGTACGCGCGCTGCCTGGAATTCGGCTACGACATGACGCAGCAACCGATCCCGGTGGTACCCGCCGCGCACTACACCTGTGGCGGCGTGGCGACCGATCTGCGTGGCCGCACCGACATCGAGGGCCTGTACGCCATCGGCGAGACCGCCCACACCGGTCTGCACGGCGCCAACCGCATGGCCAGCAACTCGCTGCTGGAATGCCTGGTGTTCGCGCAGGCGGCGGGGCAGGATATCGTGGCGCGGCTCGCCACGGTCGCGCCACCGCCCGACCTGCCGGCCTGGGACGAATCACGCGTCACGGACTCCGACGAGGAAGTCGTGGTCAGCCACAACTGGGACGAGCTGCGCCGCTTCATGTGGGATTATGTCGGTATCGTGCGCAGCAACAAACGTCTGGAGCGCGCGCTACGCCGTGCCCTGCTGCTGCAGCACGAGATCCACGAGTATTACAGCAATTTCCGCGTCACCAACGATCTGATCGAGCTGCGCAACCTGGTGCAGGTCGCCGAACTCATCATCCGCTCCGCGCAGTCGCGCAAGGAAAGCCGCGGCCTGCACTACACCCTCGACTACCCCGAGCCCGACACCCGCCACCCGCCCCGTGACACCGTCCTTACCCCACCGCTGCCCGAGGCACCCCGCGGCACGGCGTGGGCGGCGAACTCTCCGCACGGAAACCCATAGCCACGGAAGCACACGGAACGTAAAACCCGCTCATCCCCACCTTCCGTGTCGTTCCGTGTGCTTCCGTGGCGAATGAAGTCCTTGATCCTGGACGGCTCATTCCAGCGTCGCGATCACGGTAGGTGGCGGTACAGGCGTACCCTGCGGCCGGTCGCCTTCGCGCATCGGACGTAGTTCGTGAATAGCGTGGGTTTCGTAGCCAGCCTTTATTTGGGGCGTGGCCATCGACTGTCCGCCTCACTCCACCGTGAAGTCCGCGTAGCCGGCCGGGGTGATGGGCTGGCATTCCACAGCAGTCACCGCCGCGCCGGGCGGGCCCTCCCACAACCAGTCGCACAGCGCATCGACGGCGGCCGGCGTGCCTTCGGCATGCACCTCGACATCTCCTCCGGGGAGATTGCGGGCGTAGCCGCATACCTCGTAGTCGCGCGCCCGGCTGCGGGCGGTGGCGCGGAAGAATACACCCTGCACCCGGCCGCTGACCCGGCACCGGCGGGCGCTGATCATGGCAGGATCAGCGTCCCCGTCTGACCGGTGCGCAGGCTGACGTCGTCGGGCACGGCGAATTCCGCCTCCACGGCATAGTGGGCCGGCCGCTCGGCGCCGAGTGGCTCGCGGTCGAGGTTCGCGATGCGTGCCTCGAAGCGCCGCTCGCCGACCTGCACCGCCACCGCAGCGTCCGGCACCAGGGTGGCCAGCTGCGCGGCATCCAGGGTGGCGCGCAGGCGCAAGCGCCCGCGCTCGGCCACCCGCATCAAGGGCATCGCCTGCACCTGGTTGATCACCGCCTGGCCGGGCGCCACGTACACGGCGAGCACCCAGGCATCGAAGGGTGCGGTCAGGCGGGTGTACTCCAGTTCGACCGCGGCCGCGACCGCGGCGGTACGCGCCGCCTGGTACTGTGCATCGGCCGCGGCGAATCCGATCTCCGCGAGCTGCAGTTCACGCTCGGACAACACGGTACGGTCATAGAGTTCCTTGGCGCGGTCCCATTCACGCTGCGCCTCGGCGCGCCGCAATTCGGCGGCGTGCTGGGCCGCACGCGTGTCGGCCAGCGTCGCCCGGACCGTGCGCGCATCGAGTTCCAGGACGACCTGTCCCGCCGCGACCGCCGCCCCAGGCAGCACCGCGATCTTCTCCACCCGCCCACTGGCCGGCAGACTGAGCTCGACCGTCCGTGCCCACACCAGTTCACCGGCGATCTCGGCCGCCGCCGATCCACTCAGCAGGCCGGACAGCACCAGCGCACGTATCCAGTTCTTCATCACTCGCTCGTCCCCTCAGGCTTACCATCCAACGCCGCCACCGTCTGCCCACGCAACAGATCCAGCCGCGCCCAGTTCAACAGCAACTGATAATCGAGCTGCGCCTCGCGCAGGCGCGCTTCGGTGGAAAACACCATGGCATCGCCCAGATCGGCCTCGGCCTCCATTTCATACAAGGCCCGGCTACGGTCCAGGGACAGTTCGCGGAACTCCATGCGGGTGCGCGCCTCGTCGCGGTTGGCGCGCAAGACGTTGATCTCCTCCCACAGCGCCTGTACATCCTGGCGCAAATTCAGTTCCGCGGCGGCGATGTCGGCCTCGGTGCGCCGCAGCAGGGCGCGCGCCCGGGCACGCTCGGCGCCGGAGCGCCCGCCCGTGTACAGCGGCACCTCCAACTGCAGCCCGATCGACCAGGGATCGGTGGAGCCGGTCTCGCGGACGTACTCGCTGACCTCGGCCGCGCCGAGCAGGATCGGGCGGTCGGAGGCACGCGCCGCCTGCAGGCGCTCACGACCGGACTCCGCCTCGGCGCGCAGCGCCTGGATGCGCGGATTGGCCTGCAACACCTCGGTGATCAGCTCGTCCAGCGGCGGGGGTTCGAGCACGATACGACTGAGGTCGGGTTCCACCAGGGTATTGGACAGCTGACCGGGGCGGTACAGCACTTCCGCCAGCCGCACCCGGGCCGTGCGCTGACCGGCCTGGGCACGATAGCGCAGCGAGCGCGTCTCCTCGTAGCGGGTCTCACTGGCGAGCAGGTCGACGTCCGACACCTGGTGCAGCTCATGCCGGTCGCGGATGCGGTCCAGCCGCACGAAGGCGATGGCCATGGCCTCGTCCTGCACGCGGAACGCGAGATCGGCGAGCAGCACATCAAAATAGCGCCCCAGGATATCCAGGCGGCGCTGCTGTCGGGTATCCGCGTATTGCAACTGACGGCTGTCGAGCAGCGCGTCGGCGGCCGCCACCGAAGCACGCGTATAGCCAAAATCATACAGCCGCTTGCGCACCCGCAGGTGTGCCTGGGAATCGTTTTGTGACTGATCAAAGGCATATTCGGACGGCTCGATCCACTTGGCCTCGGCGTTGATGCTGGCCGTCAGCCCGGTGATGGACGCCGCCAGATCGCGTTCCGCCCGGGCGAGGTCGCGGTCGGCGGCGGCGGCAAGCAGATCGGGGTGGGGGTCGTCGGCCAACGACAGGGCGTACTCCAGCGTCAACGGCTCGGGCAGCGCCGGCAGCTCGGCCGGCAGGCGCAGCGGCAGGCAGATGGCCAACGACAGTGCCAGCCACGCACTGCGAACGCGGCGATGGGCACTCCGGGGGCGCGGGTGAGGTTGCGGTCGCGGCAACGGGAAGACGCCCATGCGGTCAGCGCGACGACTGGCGTCGTTCGCGCTTGTAGCGGGTGAACGGCATGTCCTTGTAGACGCCATCCACGACGTACTGACCCAGCCACATGAATTCCTCGACATCGGCGGTGGCACCGGTATAGCGCGCCACCGGCTTGCCATCGAGGTCGAAGAACATGAGTACCGGTGTGGCGCGCACGCGATAGTCGCGGAAGGCGAAGTCCTTCTGCTTAAGGCGGTTGCCCTCAAAATCCGTAATCAGAACATCACCATCGATGTCGACGGGATAGATCAAGAAGTGTTCCTTGAAGTAGGCCTGCACTTCGGGCTGGTTGAACACCATCTCCTTCATACGGTGACAGAAGGGGCACTCATCCATCTCGAAGAACAGCATGATGCCCTGTTTGCCCTCATCGCGCGCGGTCTGCAATTCTTCGTCGAAATCACCGAGGGTCTGGTCGAAGAAGTACTGATAGGGATCGCGCGGCGCATCGGCCCAGGCGGATACACTCACCAACAGCGCCACGGCCAGGAGCGTTATCCGCGTCATAGCCGGACTTCCGGCCGCACCGGCTCATGCGGGTCCTGCTGGTTGGCCACGCGGCCACGGCGCTCCTTCTCGATAAACTTTTCGAGGGCCTCGGCGCTGATCGTACCCACCTGGCGCGCCACCGGCACGCCCTCGGGCGAAATGATGTAGGTCGTTGGCAGGCCGGCCACGGCCAGCCGTTCGGTCGGAGGCGCCATATCGCCGTTGCGCAATACCGGGTAGGAGATGAAATGCTCGTCCACGAAGGCGCGCAGCTGAGCGGGTGGGATGTCCTCGAAGTTGATACCGATGACGACGGCATCCTTGTCCTGATGGCGGTCATGGAAGGCAATCAGATCGGGGATCTCCTCCAGACAGGGTGGGCACCACGTCGCCCAGTAGTTCACCACGACCCACTTGCCGCGGAATTCGGACAGCGTCCGCGCCTTCCCCTCGATGTCGGGGAGGCTGAAATCGACCGGGTCGGCCTGGACGGCGCCGCCGAGCAGCAATGCTGCAAGAAACCAGTTTCTGAACGTCACTGCTCACCTCTCCTCACCGCTTCGTGCGGTCGCGTTACCCTGCCATTGGCCTCGCCGGCATGCAAGGGGCCGAGGCGCCCGGCCCCGCGCCGGCGATACACCTCGTCACATGAGGTAAAGACTCGGGTACACTCGGATTTGTTCCCGCGGCGGGATACCGTGCAGGCCCCACCAGCGGTACCGGTTCCGCGGCCAGAGAACATGCTTCATGCTAAAAATCAAGGCCGTCCGGCCGCCATAGGATGCGTGGCGGCGGTGGCTCCCACAGAACGGCCAAAGGCCTCGGATGTGCTCATCGATCTACCCGAACAACGCGCCCTACCGGGCATCGACACCCGGCCACGGCCACTGTACGCCTGGCTGCATGCGCTGCCCTATGTCGATGCCGAGAATGCTGCCCGACAGGTCAACGGACGGCTGCGCGACATCAATCACCAGATTCTTCCCGCCGGCCAACGCCTGCAACTGCTGGCCGCCTTCCGCCACAGCTACGAGCGCCTGCACGACGCCCTGCTCACCCTGGCGCGGCAAGAGGACCCCTTACGGCAGTCCGGTGCGCTGACCCTGCTGTCGGAACTGACCGAGCTGATGTCGTTCGGCTACAAGTACGCCCTGCGCGACAGCCTGAACGAAGGTCAGCGTTGGGGCAGGACACGCCAGCTGACCCAGGCCGCCAACTACACCCAGCACTTCCTCACGCTACTGCTCATCTGCCGCTACCAAGCCTACCAGCCGGCCCCGGAGAGCGGCTGGCGGGAGCTCGGCAACCTGGTGCGCTACGCCGAGACGCATCAGCTCGGCGCCACCCGCGACAGTACCTTTACCGGCGGCCGGGGAGAACTCTCGGTGCTCGCCGGCTACCGCGCGCTGGCCATGCTGCGTCTCGCCGACCCCTACCGCCTGCCGGGCCACCTCATCTGGGAGGCCTATGGCTATGTAATGGCCAGGCAGGACCGTATCGTGCTGTCGAACGTCGCCCCGGAAGACCTGGCAGTCGGGGTATTCGGTTTGTCGCTCGACCACGAACCACAGGGCTCGCGTCCACTGCCGGCCGGCGGGGTGGAACGCAATGCCTGGCGGTGCCTGGACGGCCGCGAACTGCTCACCCATGCGCAACTGGATCTCGACCGTATCGTGGCCGGCACCCGTCCGGCGCGCGTCGGCCTGTCCAGCCACCTGACCCGTGCCGACGCCGTACAACTGCTCGGCCGCATGCTCGGTCAGTGGACGCACTCGCCGCAGCGCAAGTCGCCGCGCTTCGCCAGTAGCGGCCCGGTCGATGTCGCATCCGGGCTGGAGGCGGCCTATTGCTTCCTCAACCGCGGCACCCCCTTCGATCCCGCGGACCATGTGCCGTCCGAAGACGAGGACGATATCGATTTCGGCCTGCCGACCCACCGCCAGGTGCCCGTGCGGCGTGACTTCCCGCTGCTGTCCTGTCCGACACGCAATCGCGGCAACGGCGGCCTGGCACTGCTGGGACGCACGGCCGACGGGCTGGGCCTGCGCGTCGGACAACTGCTGCTCATCCGCTCTCCGAGCGGCGCATCCGGGGCTGTATCCGACTGGCTGGTGGGGGTGGTGCGCTGGCTGATCAGCCGCGGTGACGAGTGCGAGGCCGGCGTGCAGTACATCGCACGCGAGTGTTCGCCCGCGGTGGTCAAGCCGACCGCGGGCGCGCAACGCCATTGTCAGCCGGCGTTGCGCACCCGCCTCACGCTGCCCAATGGCAACGGCCTCGACATCCTCGTCGGGCCGCGCGGCCTGTACCGCGACAAGGCGATCCTGGAGCTACAGCAGCACGGGCAGGCGCGCCAGATCCGCTGCACCCATCTGCTGGAGTCGGGTAGCGGCTTCGAACGCTTCAGCTACGAAATTCTGGGCTGAGACGCCGCCCATCGCTGCGCTCGGCCGCGACGGGCCTTCAGCCTCCCGCCAGCCGATTGAGGACGTCGTAGGCCTTCTTACCTTCGTCATTCGCCAGGGCCCGTGCAGCCGATTGCACCGCGGCCTGCTGGTCGGCGCTCAGGTTGGGTTGACTCTGCAACTGCGTCAGCAGCGGCTTGGCTTTCTCCATATAGTACTGATTCACCGCCAGTACGGCCTGATCCTGGGCGGCCTTCGCCAGCGCGATGGCCTTGGCATCGTCGCCCGCGGCGGCGGCGTCTTCGGCGCCCTTCAGCATCGCCTCTGTGTCACGCCAGATCCAGTGGTGGGCGTTGGCGTCCTTGACCGCGGCGCGTGCATCGTTCAGCGCCTGGGTCACGGCCGGACTGGGGCCGCTGGGTGTGGCAACCTGCTGAGGCTGGCTGGCACAGCCCACGACCAAGCCGAGCACCACGGTCATGAGCGATAAGTACTTCGCGGAAAGCGTGACTTTCATACCTTATATCTCCAGTTATCGGTGGTTTGATTTATTAGGAATGAGGCGGTAACGCCATGGCCACGGCCTCTCCGGGCTGATGACTGGACCCTACCACCGGCATCGATGGAACGCCAATCCACGTCATAGAATTGGCATACCCACGAATGATCGGGGACGGCCACGACGGCGCACCCCAACCCCGCACGACCACCGGTAGACGCGCGGCCGCGGGCGAACATTCCCCCGTGCGCACCGAGCATCAGGGCTGCGCCGGGATCGCTGCGGCCGTGGCCGCCTCGCGGGCCCGGATGGCGGCCTCCTTGGAGGCCCGTGCGCTACGGCGGGCGGCGGCATAATCGGCCACGGTCAGTTCGGCCTGCGCCTGATCGAGCAAAGCCTGGGCCAGGCCCAGGATCCGCGGCGCACGCTCCGCCGCCCCCACGGTCTCCGCGGCCTGGATCGCCTGGCGCGCATCACTCATCTCCTGCGCGGGTACCAGGGCGCAGCCGGCCAGCAGCGCAGTCAGTAGCAGCAGGAGACGTCTGGTATACGGCATAGGATCACTTCGTCCGGCCTGCGGACTGTTCATTGTTGGATGGCAGGAAACTAGCACCGCCGTCGCGAAAGCGTCAAGCGAAGCGCGCGTGGACCGCGGTACCGGTGTTCTGGGACAATGCCTGTCGCCCGTGGACCGAGGGGAGAACATTCACCATGTCAGACGATGTCACCATTTACCACAACCCGCGCTGCAGCAAATCCCGCCAGACCCTGCAGCTTCTGGAGGCGCACGGTGTGCAGCCCACCGTCGTCGACTATCTGCAGGCACCGCCCAGCGAGGCCGAGTTACGGCGCATCCTCGATCTGCTGGGTGTCGAGCCGCGCGCCATCATACGCACCGACGAGGCGGAATACCGCGAGGCCGGTCTGGACGATCCGAACCTGTCGCGCGCTGACCTGATCCGCGCATTGCACGCCCACCCCCGGCTGATTCAGCGGCCGATCGTCGTCCGCGGCGACCGGGCCGCGCTGGGTCGACCGCCCGAGCGGGTGCTGGAGATTCTTCGGTGAGCGACGTACTGGTGCTGTACTACAGTCGCTACGGCGCGACCGCCGAGATGGCCCGGCAGATCGCACGCGGCATCGAGGAGGTCCCCGGCACGGCCGCGCGGCTGCGCACCGTGCCGCCGGTATCCACCGTCTGCGAGGCGGTCGCAGACGACATCCCCGCGAGCGGCCCACCCTATGCGACACTCGACGATCTGCGCGACTGCACCGGGCTGGCGCTGGGCAGCCCGACGCGCTTCGGCAATATGGCCGCGCCGCTGAAATACTTCCTCGATGCCACCAGCGCGCTGTGGCTCGAGGGTGCACTCATCGGCAAGCCCGCGGCACTGTTCACCTCCACCTCCAGCCTGCACGGCGGCCAGGAGACCACGCTGACCTCGATGCTGCTGCCGCTGCTGCATCACGGCATGCTGATCCTCGGCCTGCCCTACAGTGCGCCCGAACTGATGAACACCCGCAGCGGCGGCACACCCTATGGCGCCAGCCATTTCGCCGGCGCCGACAGCAAGTTGCCGCTCAGCGAGGACGAGAAGACGCTGTGCCGCGTCCTCGGCCGGCGCCTGGCGGACACCGCCCGCAGACTGCAGCAGGATTGAAGCGACGATGACGGCGCGTACCTGGCGGACGCTGACGCTGACCGGCTATTTCGGCATCTTCGCGCTGATCGTCGCCTGGTACGGCTGGCTGTCGCCACCGACCGGCCTGCCTGTGTACATCGCCCTGCTGGCGCTGGGTACGCCGCTGCTGCTGCCCCTGCGTGGCCTGCTGCACGGACGGCCGTACACCTACGCCTGGAGCCTGTTTCTGGCCCTGGGCTACCTCACCCATGCCCTGATCGAGCTCTACAGCACCGCCACCGACCGGCCCTACGCGCTGCTGGAACTCGCCCTCGCGCTGCTGTGGTTCGGCGCCGGGATCATGTATGTGCGAGCGATGCAGCGGACGGGCTGACAGAGGTCCATTGGTCAGCGCAACGGGCAGAACCATGCCACTGCATGGCTGTCGTATTGGCCTGTGGATAGCGTCGACCCGCTTACCCCTCAGCTTACTTTGCTCAGGGCCTGGCTCACATCCGCAATAATATCGTCGATGTTCTCAATACCCACTGAAATACGCACGAGGTCACGGCTCACGCCGGCCTTCGCCAGCTCGGCATCATCGAGTTGGCGGTGGGTGGTGGAGGCGGGATGGCAAGCCAGTGATTTGGTATCGCCAATATTGACCAGGCGTAAAATCATATCCAAGGCGTCGATGAACTGACCGCCGGCCTCCGCCGCGCCTTTGATGCCAAAGCTCAAAATCCCCGAGGCCCTGCCGCCCATGGTTTTTTGGCAGAGCGCGTGATACGGGCTGCCTGGCAGCGCCGCATAGTTTACCCAGGCAACCTTTTCGTGGTTTGACAGATACTGCGCGAGCTTTTCTGCGTTTTCACAATGCCGCTCGATACGCAGCCCCAGCGTTTCGAGCCCCTGCAGGATCTGAAAGGCATTGAACGGCGAAATGGCGGCGCCCATATTGCGCAGTGGCACGACCCGGCAACGGCTGATATAGGCCGCGGGACCGAACTCCTGGGTATACACCACGCCATGATAGGAAGGATCAGGTGTGCTCATGATGGGAAAACGATCTTTGTTCGCCACCCAGTCAAACTTTCCGGAGTCGACGATGGCGCCGCCGATCGTGGTACCGTGCCCCCCGATATATTTGGTCAGCGAATGCACCACGATATCGGCCCCCAACTCAAACGGCCGGCATAGAAACGGGGTGGCAACGGTATTGTCCACAATCAATGGAACCCCGTGCCGGTGAGCAATTTCCGCCAGGCGCCGGATATCCACGATGTTGCCGGCGGGGTTCCCGATGGATTCACAAAATACCGCCTTGGTGCGCTCGTCGATGGCGTTCTCGAAGCCATCGTAGTCATCGAAGGACAGCATGCGCGCCTGGACACCCTGCCGCGGCAAGGTATGCGCAAAGAAGTTGTAGGTGCCACCATAGAGCTGGCTCGTGCTCACGATGTTATCGCCCGTCTCACAGAGGCATTGCAGCGCGTAGGCAATCGCCGCCATACCGGAGGCCACCGCCAAGGCACCCACCCCACCCTCCATTGCCGCCAGACGTTGCTCCAGCACATCCGTGGTTGGATTCATCATGCGCGTATAGATGTTGCCCGGCACCTTCAGGTCGAACAGATCGGCACCGTACTGAGTATTATCGAACGTATACGAGGTGGTCTGATAGATCGGCACTGCCGCGGCACGCGTGGTGGCCTCGGATTTATAGCCATGATGTAACGCGATGGACTCAAGTTTCATAGGGATGCCTGCCTGATTTCGAAGTATCCAGATGTGCGGGATGCCAGCTGTCATGATGGCGGGCGCATGATAGCAGCGCGGGCATGCACTTCAACCGCAACGCCTACACGCCATCACCCCGACATGCGTGCGCCACACCGACAACCCGACACAGAACAGGGGTTCGGCGCCTCACATTGGATTTTCCCCATGTCGTTTCGACGTTCCCATGGTCATCGAAGGGTTTACTCCTCACTCCTCACTCCTCACTCCTCACTCCTCACGCCCCAGCACCTCCCGCACGAACGGGATACTCAGGCGGCGTTGGGCGGTGAGCGCCGCGCGGTCGAGACGGTCCAACAGGGCCAGCAGGGCCGGCAGATCGCGCGGACAGCGATGCAGCAGGAAGCGGCCGACGTCGTCGGACAGGACCAGGCCGCGGTCACGGGCGCGCTGGGTGAGGATCCGCAGGCGGGTCGTATCGTCCGGCAGCTGCAGCGCATACAGCGTCCCCCAGGCCAGTCGCGAACGCAGATCGGGCAGGCGCAGGCCCGCCTGTTCGGGGCGCGCGCGCGCCGCGGCCAGCAGCCGCCCGCCGGCCTCGCGCAGCCGATTGTAGAGATGGAACAGCGTCTCCTCCCAGGCGGCATCGCCGGCGACGGCGTCCACGTCATCGAGCACCACCAGGGCGTAGTCCTCCAGCCCCTCCAGCAACGCCGGCGACAACACCGCCCGCTCCGCCAGCGGCACATAGGCGGCCTGCGACCCCTGTACCTGCACCGCATGGCAGGCCGCCTGCAGCAGATGGGTCTTGCCACTGCCTGCCGGGCCGGTGAGAAACAAGGTGGTGGCGCCGGGCCCGGTCACGCACTGCCGCACCGCCGCGAGGGCCTCGGCGTTGAGACCGGGGACGAAGTTGTCGAGCCGTGCCGTGTCCGGCAGGCGCAGGCCGAGGGGCAACTGTACGGGCATCAGGGGAAGCGCCCGGAGCCGCGCCACGTGTTCCAGGCCCGCCAGCCCCAGGTCCAGATGTAGTCGATACCGCTCAGCAGCGTCGTCGCGATCACGGTGTAGATCAAGACATCGAGCCAGCCGGCCGGCAGGGCGCGTGCGCCATAATGGGTCAGCACCGCGACGACCAGCAGCAGTTGGCTCAGGGTGTTGACCTTGCTGATGACCGACGGGGATGCCTCCAGCGGCTCGATCAGGACGTGGTAGGCAATGGCGCCGCTCAGGATCACCAGATCGCGGCCGAGCACCAGCGCCGTCAGCCAGACCGGCACCAGGCCCTGCCAGGCGAGTGCCAGATAGCAGGTCACCAGCAGCAGCTTGTCGGCAAGGGGGTCGAGCAGACCGCCGAGCCGGCTGGTCCAGTCGAAACGCTTGGCGAGGAAGCCATCCAGCGCGTCCGAGACACCCGCAACCACGAACAGCGCCAGCGCCCAACCATAACGTCCGGTCAGCAGACAGGCGATGATCGGCGCCACCAGCAGCAGCCGCACGACCGTGATCAGATTGGGTATATCACGGGCCCGCATCCCGGTACCGTCAGGGCCGCAGGCGGTAGTGGATCGTCTGCCCCGGGGTCGTGGCAGCGGCGTCGGTGCGTTCGGGCAGTCGCTCCAGCAGGCCACCGATGCGGATGACATACTCCAGCATCGCGACACCGCCTTCGACGTCCAGCCGATAGTCCAGGCGGCCGTCGCGTACACCCGTCAACTGTGCCGCCGCCACGGGGGCGAGGCCGTTCAGGTAGTCACTGACCCGGGCATAGTCCGCCAGTGTCGTCACCCCCGCCACGGCCAGATCGACCTGCCCGTGGCGGCGGTCGCCGCGCGCGGCTGCCAACCCCCCCGCCAGCCGCTCCGCAGCCTGACCCAGACCCGCATCGAGTACCGTCTGCAGATCCGCGCCACCGGTCTGCCAGTTCGCCTCGTCGCCGGCGGCGACACGCTGCGTCCAGCGGCTGGTCCAGGCGGCTGCGCCCAGGCGCTGCACCCGCGCCACCAACACCACCGGCGCCTGATAACGCGCCGATGCGGCGTACACCCGCTCCAGAAAACCACCCCGGACATCGCTGTAGCGCACCTGCGCCTGGTCCTCGAGATCCAGCAGCGGCACGATCAGGGTCAGGCCGCGCCGCCGCGCCGCGGCCTGCAGGGTATCCTCCACGGATTCACCGGCACCCCCACCGAGCAGATAGCGGCGGTCGCCGTCGTCCAGAGCCAGCCAGATCAGGACCGGCGGCCGCTCGGCACCCCACAGGGGCAGCCCCGCGCGGCGCGCCGCCGCCTCCAGCGCGGCACTGTCGAACACCACCCGCAACAGCAGCCCCCGGGCATCTCCCCCGGCATCCATCCGGGTGTCGGTCTCGTAGCTGTACTGCTGCATGTAGCGCCCCGGATCGGCGAGCAGCGCGGCGCTGGCCTCGACCTGTGCCGGCCCGCGTTCCCCCGTCAGCCGCGTCAGCACCTGCGCCAGCGCCTCGCGCTGGGCCGCCTCGCGCGCCGCGACACTGCGGTCCGCCACCGGGACCCGCGCCTCGAACAGCGCATCGGCGGCCAGCGCCGGCACGGCGGCCAACACCAGCAACCCAACCAGGAGCAGGCGCGCTCGCAAGGCCTTGAGTATCATCCGTACCATGGCTACTCCCAGTGCGATTCGGCACTGATTCGGGCAACATGCCCCCCAAAGGTCGAGCCCGGGTCGAACCGGGCGGTGCGCGCCGTCCGGTACCGGCGACAACCAAACAAATCCGCAACGGTGGCGACATCCGCGGTAAAATAGCACAGAACGTCGGCCAATCGCCCGACACGACGATCCGCCCAAACAGCCGCACGGAGTCCCGAGTGAACCACAAGCCGCCCGTACCGTCCCGCGCCTCATTGAGTTACCGTGACGCCGGCGTCGACATCGATGCTGGCAACGCCCTGATCGAACGCATCAAGCCGGCGGTCGCCCGCACCCGGCGCCCCGGCGTGCTCGGGGGGTTGGGCGGCTTCGGTGCGTTGTTCGAGGTGCCGGTCGACCGCTACCGGCAGCCGGTGCTGGTCTCCGGCACGGATGGCGTGGGCACCAAGCTCAAGCTGGCCATCGAGCTCGACCGCCACGACACCATCGGCATCGACCTGGTCGCGATGTGTGTGAACGATATCCTGGTGAGCGGCGCGGAACCCCTGTTCTTCCTGGACTACTACGCCACCGGCAAGCTGGACGTGGACGTCGGCGCCAGCGTCATCACCGGCATCGCCGCCGGCTGCGAGCAGGCCGGCTGCGCCCTGATCGGCGGTGAGACCGCCGAGATGCCGGGCCTGTACGGCGCGGGCGACTACGATCTGGCCGGCTTCTGCGTCGGCATCGTGGAAAAGGACCAGATCATCGACGGCCGCGCGGTGAAGGTCGGCGATGCCCTCATCGGTATCGGTTCCAGCGGCCCGCATTCCAACGGCTATTCGCTGGTACGCAAGATCGTCGCGATGAGCGGTGCGGACCTGACTATGGCCTTCGACGGCGCGACCCTCGGTGAGCGTCTGCTGGCGCCGACGCGTATCTACGTCAAGCCGGTCCGCGCACTGCTGGAGACCATCGATGTCCATGCGCTCGCCCACATCACCGGCGGCGGCCTGCTGGAGAACATCCCGCGGGTATTGCCGGAGCATACCCGTGCCGTGGTCTCGGCATCATCCTGGCAGCGCCCGGCGGTGTTCGATTGGTTGCAGGCACAGGGCAACGTCACCGACGCCGAGATGCACCGGACGTTCAACTGCGGCATCGGCATGGTGCTGGTGGTCGACGCCGACCAGGCCGACGCAGTGCTGCGGCAACTGGCGGCCGCCGGCGAGTCGGCCTGGCGTATCGGCAGCATCGAAGCAAGCGACGGCGCGCCGCGGGTGGACATGGTCGAATGAGAACAGGGACGCGGGAACGGGGGCTGGGGCCCGGGAAAGCCAACCCGGTCCCCCTGGCCCGAAGGGCACTCACGTAAGCCGATGTCATGGAATAATGGCCCCGGAATCCACAGAACAACACGGAAGGAATTCACTGGTGTCAGCACCTGCGGCGCCGTCTCCGAACCTTATACTATGAGCTCTTTTCCGTGTTATTCCGTGGATCCCCTGGCCAGGAATGGCGTACGCAAATCATCATCCCTAGTACCTAGAACCTAGTACCTAGCACCTCTCAATGACACCCAGACTCCCCATCGTCATCCTGATCTCCGGGCGCGGCAGCAACATGCAGGCGATCCTGGACCAGGTCGCGCATGGCACGCTGCCGGTCGACATCCGTGCGGTGATCAGCAATCGGCCGGAGGCGTCGGGCCTCGAGACCGCCCGGGTGGCCGGCATCGACACCGCCGTCGTCGACCATCGCGAATACGCCAGCCGCGACGCATACGACCGTGCGCTGCAGGCCGCCATCGACCGGTATGCACCGGACCTGGTGGTGCTGGCCGGTTTCATGCGCATCCTCACGCCGGACTTCGTCCGCCACTTCCAGGGCCGGCTGCTCAACATCCATCCATCGCTGCTACCGGCCTTGCGCGGCCTGCACACCCACCGGCGCGCGCTCGAGGCGGGCCTCGCCGAGCACGGCGCCAGCGTGCACTTCGTCACCGAGGAGCTGGACGGCGGGCCGGTCATCGCGCAGATCCCCGTGCCGGTACAGGCCGGGGACACGGAGGCTGACCTCGCCCTGCGGGTCCTGCAACAGGAACACCGTCTCTATCCGGCGGTGATCGACTGGTTCGCCAGTGGTCGCCTGCGGTACCGTGACGGTGCCGCCTGGCTGGACGGGCGGCCGCTGCTGGAGCCGCAGCGCCTGGACACGGTCACGGCGGAGGTCTGACGAATGACACCGATCACACGCATGCTCGCCGCAGTACTGCTGGGTCTTGTGAGCCTGGTGGCACAGACGGCCGTACCCGAGGATTTCGTGGCGGTCTACGAACTCAGTCTGAACCGCTTCGTCATCGGCGAGGCGCAGGTCGCGCTCAACGCCCAGTCGGACGGGCGCTACGAATATCACTCCCACACCCGTCCCACCGGACTGGCAAAGCTGTTCCGTTCGGACCAGGTGCAGGAATCCAGCCTGTTCACGCTGCACAAGGGTCGCATCCGGCCGCTGGAATACCGCTTCGACCACACCGGCAGCAAGAAGGGCCGGCATGCCTATCTCAAGTTCGATTGGCAGGCAAGAGAGGTCTCCAACACCGTCGAGGGCCATACCTGGGAGATGGAAATCCCGGAAGGTGCCCTGGACAAGCTGGTGGTGCAGGTCGCCGCGATGATGGATCTGACGGCCGGTAAACGCCAGACCACCTACTTCATCGCCGATGGCGGCAAGCTCAAGGAATACCACTTCACGGTGGTCGGCGAGGAGACCATCCAGGTCCCGGCCGGCGAATTCCAGACCATCAAGATCCAGCGGGTACGTAAGAACTTCAAACGCACCACCTACCTCTGGTGCGCACCCTCACTCGGCTACCTGCCCGTGCGCATCGAGCAGATCGAGCACGAGGACGGCGTGACCTACCTGAGCGAACTGAAGCAGACGACGTTGGGG
>JAIOJV010000026.1 GCA_019911805.1 Gammaproteobacteria bacterium | reverse complement strand
CACCCTGTCTGGGGCATCCCGATCCTCCTGATTGTCCTCATCGGTCTTTATGAGTTCGTAGGCGAGTTCGGGGCCGGGACCCTTGTGGATTTCTTCGAGACGCTCGGTGCGCTCTCCATCACGCTGCAGGATGCCGCTGACCAGCCGCTGTTCGAGCCGCCACCGGGGGCGACGCCGCTGTGGTCGCAGGTGCGGGTCGCGGCGCTGTTCGAGGCCGGGACGGACGTGGTTCGTATCCGGGCGCAGCTGGCCGAGCGTTTTGGCCCGGCCTGCGCCGCACGGCTGCAGGCCGAGCCGCTGGAGGACCGTGACTGGGTACGCGCCTGGATGGACGGCTATGCACCCATGCGCTTCGGCGCACGCCTGTGGATTGTCCCGACCGGCTTCGAGGCACCCGATCCAGACGGTGTGAATCTGCTGCTCGACCCGGGGCTGGCCTTCGGCACCGGCACACATCCAACCACGGCGCTCTGCCTGGAATGGCTGGACGCGCATCCGCCGGTGGATCAGGTCGTCGTCGATTACGGCTGCGGCTCCGGTATCCTCGGTATCGCCGCGCTGAAGCTCGGCGCACGCGCGGTCTGGGCGGTGGACAATGACCCGCAGGCACTCACCGCGACCCGCGGTAATGCCGCCTGCAACGGCGTGCTCGAGCGGGTGGAGGCCTGTCTGCCCGGCGATCTCCCGGCAGACCTGCAGGCCGACCTGCTACTCGCCAACATCCTCGCCAACCCGCTCATCGAACTGGCGCCGCGTTTCGCCACGCAGGTGCGCCCGGGTGGCGGCTTGGTGCTGTCGGGTGTCCTGGTCGACCAGGCCACGGACGTGGTCGCCGCCTACCGCACCGCCTTCGCCATCGAGCCGTCCGCCCAGCGTGAGGACTGGGTGCGCCTCGACGGCCGGCGGCGGTGATGCGCCGGTGAAAACAAGAGCGCCACGGAGGACATGGGCCAGGGCAAAACCGCGACAAGTACGAAATCCACGAACCGGAGTATGTGGGTTTTACGCGTCTTCTCGGCGCGCCGATGGCGTGGTCATCCGGTCTTTGCCCATGTCTTCCGTGCCTTCTGAGTTTTCCGTGGTGCTCTTGTCTGCTTCTGGCCCGCGCCTTGCTTAAGTACGTGAATTCGGTTTAGCTCTCCTCCCAGGCTGTCCACCTCGAATCCCGCCATGTTCACCCGCTGCCCCGCCTGCCAGACACTGTTCCGCATCACCGCCGAGGCATTGCGGGCGGCTGGTGGGCAGGTGCGCTGTGGCCGCTGTGGGACGCAGTTCGACGCACTCCAACACCTGCTGGAGGTGGCGGCCATCGCAGAAGAATCCGGCGGCGGCCCCGCAGACCAGCCGCTGGAGGCACCATCGCTGCCGCCCGGTGACGACGGTCTGGTTACTACCGAGCATTCCGAGACGGTTGGCGCGGCCGGTGGGCCGCTGGCGGGCGACCCTGCATCAGAAGAGGAGTCGGAGAGGACATCGGAGGGGGAGTCGGCCGTGCGGGCGGAGCCGGTTACACTCGGCCTCGATCGTGCGGTGCTGGAGGCCGCGCTGCTCATCGAGGCGCCCGAGCGCCGTGGGACCGGTCGACGCATTGTAAGCGTGTTTACGCTGCTGGTACTGCTGGCGGTGTTCGGTCTGCAATGGGTCTATATGCAGCGCGTACCCTTGTACGAGCGACAGCCGGCGCTGCGGCCATTGCTGCAGCGGATGTGCGCCGGGCTGCAGTGTGGGCTGCCCCTGCCGCGCGCGCCGGGTCGCATCGAGGTCCTGACCCGGCAGGTACGGGAACACCCACGGGTCGCCAAGGCGCTGCTGGTGGACCTGGCCTTCGTCAGCCGGGCCGACCAGGTGATCGCGTATCCGGTGCTGGAACTCCAACTGTCCGATCTCTCCGGTAACCGTGTCGCGGGACGGCGTTTTGCGCCGCGCGAATACCTCCCGGCCGGTATCGACAGGGACACGGGGTTGCGGCCGAACGTCACCCAGCACGTCACGCTGGAACTGGTGCAGCCGAGTGCGAAGATCGTGTCCTTTCAGTTCGAATTCCTGTGAGCGGCACACCGCCGGTTGCCGGGGCGTGATCGCGGCAGGACTGCCGCTCCCCCAGGCGGCTGGCAGCGCATTGAGCGTGGCGACGTACCGTAAGCGGCAATCCTGCCGCGATCATCCTGGCGGCAATCTCAACGGCTTAGGCACTGGATCGAAAATACCACTCAACCTCGCCGGGTGGGTGCGGGCATTCTGCGCAGATTGCAAGCTTTCGCCGATCAGACCAAGCAGGTATTATCTGCCGTCCGCACGTTGCGCCCGGCCCTGTGACCTGGATGCAGGCAATGCACATCGGACCTTACGAACTCAAAAATAATCTGATCCTGGCGCCTATGGCCGGTGTGACCGACCGCCCCTTTCGGCAGTTGTGCAAGCGGCTGGGGGCGGGCTTGGCGGTATCCGAGATGGTGTCGTCGAACTCGCTGTTGTGGGGCAGTGCCAAGACCTTGCGGCGTGCCGATCACGCGGGCGAAGTCGAACCGAAATCCGTGCAGATCGCCGGCGCCGATCCGCGCATGATGGCGCAGGCCGCGCGCCACAATGCCGATAACGGCGCACAGATCATCGATATCAACATGGGCTGTCCGGCCAAGAAGGTCTGCAACGTCATGGCCGGCTCGGCGCTGCTGCAGGACGAGGATCTGGTCAAGCGTATCCTCGACGCCGTGGTCGGCGCTGTGGACCTGCCCGTCACACTGAAAATCCGTACCGGCTGGGACAAGGCCCACCGCAATGGCGTGCGGGTGGCACAGATCGCTGAGCAGGCCGGCATCCGGGCGTTGGCGGTGCACGGCCGTACCCGCGCCTGCGGCTACCGCGGCGAGGCCGAGTACGACACCTTGCGCGCCATCAAGCAGGCGGTGCGCATCCCGGTGGTCGCCAACGGCGATATCCGCACGCCGGAAAAGGCGCGCGAGGTGCTGGCATATACGGGTGCCGATGCCGTAATGATCGGACGCGCGGCGCAGGGCAGGCCGTGGATATTCCGGGAGATCGACTATTTCCTGACGACCGGGCGCCATCTACCCGCACCCACGGTAGAGGAGATCCGCGCCATCATGCTGGGACACCTCCACAACCTGTACGATTTTTATGGTGAATACACCGGGGTGCGTGTGGCGCGCAAGCACGTCGCCTGGTACAGCAAGGGTCAGCCCGGTGGGGCCCTTTTTCGCGACGGCGTCAACCGGGTGGAGAACACCACCGAACAGCTGGCGCTGATCGATGCATTCTTCGATCGACTCGCCGCCAACGAGGCCTTGGCAGCATGAGCACGCCGGTGGAAAAGGCGACTGCAGTGCACCCGCTGCCGCGCCGTGAGCCACAACGTCTGCGCGAGGCCGTGCGCGAGTGTCTGGAATCTTATTTCGCCGATCTCGACGGCCACAAGGCCGCGGACATCTATCAGCTGGTATTGGGCGAGGTCGAACCGGCCATGCTGCAGACTATCCTGGGCTTCGCCCAGGGAAACCAGACCCGTGCTGCCGAGATCCTCGGCATCAACCGCGCCACCTTGCGCAAGAAACTGCGCCAGTACGGTCTGGAGCCTTGAGCCGGGGCCCGGAAAACAAACAAGATCAGCTACGGATAACGCGGAAAGCACGGACGGATATAAGGGGGAAACCCCGTTCCGGAGAGGCGGTTTCATTGTCACGCCCTTCGTATTTTCCGTGGCCGATGTTTTTTCAGTCGAACACTTTTCACCATACTAACCGGAAGTACTTCGCATGAATCCAATCAAACGTGCGCTCATCAGCGTGTCCGACAAGGCCGGCGTGGCTGAGTTCGGCCGCCAGCTGCAATCGATGGGCATCGAGATCCTCTCTACCGGTGGTACCGCCAAGCTGTTGGCCGACGCCGGCATCGCCGTGATCGAGGTGTCGGATTACACTGGCTTTGCGGAGATGATGGACGGGCGCGTGAAGACGCTGCATCCGAAGATCCACGGCGGCATCCTCGGCCGGCGCGGTGTCGATGACGGCGTGATGCGCGAGCACGGCATCCCACCCATCGATCTGGTGGTGGTGAATCTCTATCCCTTCGAGCAGACCGTCGCCAAGCCCGGTTGTGATCTGCCGACCGCCATCGAGAACATCGACATCGGCGGCCCGACGCTGTTGCGCGCGGCGGCCAAGAACCATGCCGCGGTGACGGTGGTGGTGGACACGGCCGACTACGCGACCGTGCTGGCCGAGATGCGTACCAACAGCGGCGCGGTCACCGATGCCACGCGCTATTCGCTGGCGGTGAAGGCCTTCGAGCACACCGCGAACTACGATGGTGCCATCGCCAATTATCTCGGGGCGCGCAATCTACCCGCGGCCGACGGCACCTTCCCGCGCACGCTGAGTCTGCAGTTCCGCCGTGTTCAGGCCATGCGCTACGGCGAAAATCCACACCAGCAGGCGGCGTTCTATGTCGAGCACAAGACCGCTGCGGCGAGCGTCGCGACCGCGCGCCAGCTGCAGGGCAAGGAACTCTCCTACAACAACGTTGCTGACACCGATGCCGCCCTGGAGTGTGTCAAGACCTTCAGCGAGGGCCCGGCCTGCGTCATCGTGAAGCACGCCAATCCCTGCGGCGTGGCGTTCGGCGCGACCCTGCTCGAGGCCTATGACCGCGCCTACCGCACCGATCCGGAATCGGCCTTCGGCGGCATCATCGCCTTCAACGGCGAACTCGACGCCGCCACCGCCCAGGCCATCGCCGAACGCCAGTTCGTCGAGGTCATCATCGCCCCGGAGGTGTCGGCCGAGGCGTTGCAGGTGCTGGCGGCCAAGAAGAACGTCCGCGTGCTGGCCTGCGGCCACTGGGACCAGGCGTCGGCGCAGCGACTGGATTTCAAGCGTGTCACTGGCGGCCTGTTGGTGCAGGATGCCGATCTGCTGCTCAGCGCCGAGATCAAGGGCGTCACCCAACGCGCGCCGACCGCGGCCGAGATGCACGACCTGCTGTTCGCCTGGCGGGTGGCCAAGTTCGTCAAGTCCAACGCCATCGTCTACGGCCGTGACGGCATGACCATCGGTGTCGGTGCCGGCCAGATGAGTCGAGTGAATTCGGCGCGTATCGCTGGCATCAAGGCCGAGCATGCCGGCCTGCCGGTGCAGGGTTCGGTGATGGCCTCGGACGCCTTCTTCCCCTTCCGCGACGGCATCGACCAGGCCGCCGCCGCCGGCATCACCGCCGTCATCCAGCCCGGCGGCTCCCTGCGCGATACGGAGGTCATTGCCGCCGCCGACGAACACGGCATGGCGATGGTGTTCACGGGGATGCGCCATTTCCGGCATTGATGACCCGATGGTTCAACCACAAAGGACACGAAGGACACAAAGGAAACGAATTCATTGGAGCGGATGCGCTGGGTGGGGCCGGTTGGAACGCATCTGCCTCGGACCCGTCGAAAATTCACCCCGTGTTTTACTCTAAAACCCTCCGTGTCCTTTGTGTCCTTCGTGGTTAAAGGTTCCGTTATATGAAAGTACTGATCATCGGAGGCGGCGGGCGGGAGCATGCGCTGGCGTGGAAGGTGGCGCAGTCGGCGCGGGTGGAAAAGGTGTACGTCGCGCCCGGCAACGCCGGCACGGCGCGCGAGGCCAAGGTCGAGAATGTCGCCATCGGTGCGGAGGACATCCCGGCGCTGCTGGCATTCGCACACGACAACGGCGTCGGCCTGACGATCGTCGGGCCGGAGGCACCGCTGGTCGCCGGTGTGGTCGATACCTTCGAGCAGGCCGGTCTGCGCTGCTTCGGCCCACGCAAGGCGGCCGCCGAGCTGGAAGGCTCCAAGGCCTTCACCAAGGATTTCCTGGCCCGCCACGCCATTCCTACGGCCGCCTACGGCACTTTTACCGATGTGGATGCGGCCGCCGCCTACATCCGCCAGCAGGGCGCGCCCATTGTGGTCAAGGCCGACGGGCTGGCGGCCGGCAAGGGTGTGATCCTGGCGCAGACCGAGGACGAGGCCATTGGTGCGGTGCGCGACATGCTGGCCGGTGATGCCTTCGGCAGTGCCGGTCGGCGCGTGGTGATCGAGGAGTTCCTCACCGGCGAGGAGGCGAGCTTCATCGTCATGGTCGACGGCGAGCAGGTGCTGGCGTTGGCCAGTTCCCAGGACCACAAGGCCGCCGGCGACGGCGATACCGGACCGAACACGGGCGGTATGGGCGCGTACTCGCCGGCGCCGGTGGTGACGCCGGCAATCTATGCGCGGGTTCTGCGCGAGGTCATCCTGCCGACCGTACGGGGCCTGGCGGCGGAGGGCTGCCCCTATGTCGGCTTCCTCTACGCCGGCCTGATGATCGGTGCGGACGGTACGCCCAAGGTGCTCGAGTACAACGTGCGCTGCGGCGATCCGGAGACCCAGCCCATTATGCTGCGGCTGCGTTCGGATCTGGTGGATCTGTGCGAGGCGGCGCTGGACGGGCGTCTCGACCGGGTGCAGGCCGAATGGGACCCGCGCGCCTCGCTCGGCGTGGTCATGGCCGCCGGTGGCTACCCGGGGGATTATCGCACGGGCGATGTCATCCACGGCCTGCCGGTGGTGGAGCAGCCCGACGTGAAGGTCTTCCATGCCGGCACGGCCGAGCGTGCCGGTGAGGTGGTCACCCGTGGCGGTCGCGTGCTGTGCGTCTGTGCGCTCGGCGAGAGCGTCGCCAGCGCTCAGGCGCACGCCTACGAACAGGTGCGTTGCATCCGCTGGGACGGCGCCTGGTTCCGCAATGACATCGGTTACCGGGCGGTGGCACGCGAGCGATAAGGGGTCGGGGGTCGGG
>JAIOJV010000025.1 GCA_019911805.1 Gammaproteobacteria bacterium | reverse complement strand
TAGTAGGGTCGAGGGCTGGCGCGCCAGTACAGGTCGAAGTTTGTATTCCCCGTTGCTCGCCCCTTTCGGTTGGCGAGTGTCACAGTATCTCGACCATGCCACGTTTCCAGCCCCCGCCTCGTCAAACGCAGCGTGCGGATTTCCCGCACTACGCTTTCCTGTGGGCTTCAGGCCAAGGTTAATCGACCGTTTCACGCGGGTGTCGCCTCGCGCCGCACACGGTAGCCGTTGAACAACCCGAGCTTCGCATACAGCCATGAGGTGTTCCAGCGATCCCAGCCGTAGCCGCGTCGCTTCCGGGCTTTCATCAAATGACGCCGAACCTTCTTCTCCACCCAGCCTCTGATGAAACGAAAACAGCGTGTGGAGTGTCCGATCGCAAAGTAGTTCACCCACCCGCGTAGTATCGGGTTGATGCGTTCCACTACGCGCGCGATCGGCTGTGAACGATAGCATCGGAACACGTCCTTGATCGCTCGCAGCAACGCCGTGCGCTTCTTCAGCTTCGGTGTCAGATGCGGGCGCCATTTACCGTTACGGGTACGAACCCGCCTAAAGTCGAACCCGAGAAAACCAAAACGCTCCTCGTGGGCGAGTTCCACCGTACGGCTCTTCTCCTCGTTGATGCTAACGCTCAACCGTGCCAATTCTTCCCGTAATCGTTTGTCTACCGCCTTGTGCAGCCAAGCGTGGCGTGGATCGGCGTTGACCAGGATCACCAGATCGTCTGCAAAACGCGCGTACTCGATCACCGTGTACTGATCACTGCCGGTGACCGCTTTCGCCCGCTCGAGCATTTTGTCCACCTCATTCAGGTAGAGATTGCTGAGCAGCGGTGAGATCACACCCCCTTGCGGGACGCCTTGTTTACCGGATGTCTTGAGCATGATCTTCAGCAGATGCAGTACGTGCGGATCGCTGATCCGCTCGGCCACCTTGCCCAGCAACACAGCGTGCCGCACGTGGTCAAAGTAGGCTTTCAGATCAATATCGATCACGCTCGTCTTGTACTGCACGATCGCTGTCGCCACCCGATGAACCGCTTGCTGCGCTGTCTTCTTGGGACGATAACCATACGACCCCGGTTGGAAGTCAGCCTCGAAGATCGGCTCCAAGATCAGCTTGAGCGCCCCTTGCACCACCCGATCACGGATCGCGGGTATGGAGAGGCGGCGAACCTTGCCGCCTTCCTTGGGTATTTCCCGCACCCGGGGTCGCAGCGCTACATAGGTGCACTCAACCAGTTCGTCCTGAAGCTGCTTGAGAAAACCTTCTACGCCTTGCGTTTCAATCGCTTCAAACGTCACCCCATCAACACCCGGGGCACCGTCGTTCTTCTTAGCCAATCGATACGCCTCGCGTAGCGTCTCGCTCTTGCAGACGTGGACGTACAGCCCCCAGAAACGCCAGGACGGTTCAGTCTTCGCCTTGACGTATAGTCTCCGTCTCAGGTCTTGCAAACTGATCGACGCCTTTGTCATTTCGTCGTTGCCTTCCGTATCGAGAGAGACATTACCCACAGCAGGGCGCCTTCGCTCCACGGGCGTTACCCCGCTTCAACACTACTACGCACCCCTCCGCCACCCTCTCGCCATCCCAGCGATTTCCCGGTGTCACCGGTTATACGCTTGACCCTGTCTCCGCCACTTGCGCCGCGGGGCGAGGAGGGCTTCTCCAGTTGCTTAGCGCTTCCTTGTCACCATGCTGTCGGTTTCACCCCGCCGGAGGGAACCACCGCCTCGGTCAGACTTTCGGTGGGTCCTGCAGCCTTCGCCCATTTACTGGGGGCTCGGCCTCCGGGGCCAGACATTTCGAGGCCACATCTTCCGTTCACTTGCGTTACGGCCTGGTGACTCGCCACCACCCCACGGATGGTGTTGTCGATGGGCTTCAACACAGCCGGTTTCCCGACTCCGCTGCCATCCAAGCTACGGGGTTCTGACTCTTGCCCCGGCGGGCTAAGCTCCCGCTGAACGCGCCAGCCTTCGCTGGACGCACAATAAATCTGTTCCCTTTTCTGATCAGTGCATACGCAGGCCGACAAACTGGATCGTGGTGTATGCGCCAGGTAGTAACGATCAGGGGCCAGAGTACTTGATCTTCACCAGGTCGTGTCGCGAGGCTTGCCGGTAACACATTGACACGGAGTGACCTCCGGGGAATGCTGCTGCGCCTGATGTGGAGAGGGTATGCTGTTTCCGGAAATGTCTGTGCCAACGTGGTTGGTGAATTAGAGGAAAGACGGGGCGGCAGTCAGGACTATGTTGCGGAATCGGCTTGTTGTCCCCCTGCTGCTGGCATTTCTGTCGGGATTCTCGGCGCTGGCCTATGAGACACTTTGGCAAAGAATATTATCGGACATGCTCGGATCGGTTAATTCCGCGTCGATAATTGTCATTACCGTGTTCTTCTGCGCCCTTTCCGGCGGCGCGATCTTCTTCCGCAAACACAGACTCCTGAGGGATGCGCCCTGGACGTTGTTTGCGCTGTTGGAAATCGGTATCGGGCTTTCCCTCATTCCGACCCTGGTGCTTTCCTACAACGGTTTCACCCTCGCCACCCCTGACGCCAGTCCCGTCATCAAATCATTGATGGAACTGGCTCTCGCCATCCCGCTCATCGGGATACCGGGCTTCCTTATGGGCGGTACCTTGTTGGCGCTGATCAATGCGTCGGTGCAGGCCACCAAGGGCTGGGTTTCTCTGCTCTATGGTGTCAATACCCTGGGCGGTGCCGCCGGGATACTCGTCGCCGGTTTTTATTCCATTTATCACCTCGGTGTCCGGGAGAGTGTCATATTCTTTATGACCATAAACCTCTTGGTCGCGGCGGTCGCGCTGATGATGGGCAGGCGCTGGTCGCCACGCAAGCCGATTCCCATCGCAACGGGTTCGAGTGCCGGAAGCGGCCCGTATTGGCCCTATATCGCGTCGTTCACATCCGGGTTGGCGATCTTCACCTTCGAGATAATACTTCTCAACGCCTACGGACAGGTTGGCCAGAACAGTTCCTGGTCGTTCAGCGCGATGCTCGTGCTGGTGATCGTGTTGCTGGGGATTTCCTCGATCCTGTCGGCTGCGATAAGCAAAGGCAGAACCGCCTTCGTCATGTTGGCCCTGCTGATCGCGTCGCCGCTGGCGGCGGTGTTTCCCGAGTTGTTCTTCAGGATCACAGATGGCCTGAGCTTCGTCTCCTCGGCGAGCGGCGACCTTGGCGAGTACCTGCGCAATTTGATGATGGTTGGCGCGCTAAGCGCCGGCCCGTTTCTTTTTGTCGCAGGCTTCGTGTTCCCGAAATGTATGGAGGTCGTCGCGCAGGAGACAGGTAATAACGAACGGGCGCTGGGGTTGCTGCTCGGCCTCAATACCCTGGGGGCGGTATCCGGGGTCCTGCTGACGCAATTGGTGCTGCTCCCCTTCCTGAGCTTGTGGTATTCGGCCGCGGTGATAGCGACTTTTCCGCTGGTGACCGCGGTTCTCGTCGCAAAGAACCGCCCCCGGCGGGTTTCCGGATACAGGCCGCTGGTGGCTGTTCTGGCGGCCATCGCGCTCGTGGCGATCGGTCTCCGAGTTACGAATACCCTTCCGCTGACGTCCGTGCGTGCGGGAGAAACGCTGGTCGAGTTGCGTACCGGTCCGGAGGGCATCGTCGCTGTAAAGAAAGACCAGCACAACGTCTGGACCCTGAGCCACAACAATTACTACTACCTGTCGACCACGAACTCGACAGAGCTGAATCTGCGCATGGGGCATATTCCGCTGCTGTTGCATCCGGCCCCGGAGGATATCCTGTATATCGGCTTCGCCACGGGTTTGACCTCTTCGGCGGCGGTCTCGCATGCCGCGGTGAATTCCATCACCGTGTGCGAGACCAGTCCGCTGGTCATCGAATTGGCGCAGAAGCATTTCGGAAAGTTTACCGGGAATTCACACGAGGACCCGAGAGTCTCCATTATCGAGGCGGACGGGGTTCACTATGCGGCCAGTACCGGACGACGATTTGACGTGATAACGGGAGATCTGTTTTTTTCCTGGTGTCGGGGCGTTTCCAGGCTGTACAGCATCGAGCATTTTCAGAACGTCAAAACGAAACTCAAGGCAGGCGGGATCTTCTGCCAGTGGTTTCCCATGTGGCAATATGACGAGGCATCATTTGCCGTGGTCACCCGGACCTTCCGGGAGGTGTTCCCGGGTGCGTTGGTTCTCCGGTTCAGTTCCCGGGGCCGGACGGTGGTCGGGTTCGTGGGTTTCCGGGACGACCATCCTGACCCGATGGCTCTCGGCAGGAACTGGGACAACAACCTGCGCGCCACGCCGGCGGCGTCGGGGCCACTCGGGGACATTCCCTCCTTTGCGGATGTCTTTGCCGGCGCCATCGCGGATGACAAGGATATGAACGCGGAACTCAACCGGATCAACCGGCCGATTCTGGAGCCGATTGTCATTAAACTGGAAGCGGCCCTCAGTGGCTGACCGTCTCCTTCCAGTCGGCTGCGTGGGCGATGTGCGCCGCTGATCAGCGCGTGCGCAGGCCGATAAACCGGGTCATGGCGTATGCGCCAGGCAGACGCGCTAGTAACGGGCTCAGGGTTGCAGGGCCTGCTTGATCGCGGCGATAACACCGTCTTCGACTTCGCGTAAAGCTGGCTGCGCGGGGCTGTCGCCGGCCGCCACGCTCGGGCGATTGAACAATACCGTGGTGCTGGTGTTTTTTTCGATCAGGGTTACATGCAGCGGACAGAAGCCAAGCATCGCCGGGTCGAGGTTACTGACCTGGTTGGCATACCAGCCGTTGCAGAACACGATGCTGCGAATCGCCGAGAGTTCGCTGCGGTTGTAGTCGTCTCCCCAGCGCTCGGCAAATCCGGCCAGGTTGCCGCCGATATCGGCTTCGAATACGACAAAAAACCTGGCTTCTTCCAGCGCACTGTAGACCGCGGCATATACCTCATCAACCGGTTTATCGACGCTCTGCTGATACACCAGCTCGGCAGCATTTGCCTGCAGGACAAACAGAAACAGGCACAGGAAGCGTACTATTTTCATAATTCTCTCCAGGTAACAGCCTTGCTGAAAGGTACTGATGCCAGACACGTCGCCGGTCTGTTCAAGGGGTCAGAATACTTGATTTTCCGACTTCCATCCTGACACAGGAAGGATTCCGGAGGGATGATCCTGGGCTTATGCAATGAATGCTTTCCGTGTCGTTCCGTGGATTCCGTGGCCAAGAGTGGCCCAGGAAACTTTCGCTGCCTCACTTCATGGCGCAAACCCGGTAATACGTCCCTCATGTACTTCCCAGCCGCATCCCACTTCAGTGATCCTGGTCAC
>JAIOJV010000024.1 GCA_019911805.1 Gammaproteobacteria bacterium | reverse complement strand
GAACACTCCATCGCCACTGGTATCGGCGGTCTTTTGGCCGGTTCATCCCCGCGCATGCGGGGAACACAACACCGTGCCAGCTGAGAACACGCCCCAGGGCGGTTCATCCCCGCGCATGCGGGGAACACCCGGTCGAGATCGAGGATTGGGCGTAATGCTGCGGTTCATCCCCGCGCATGCGGGGAACACCATCCATCGCCATGCGCCGTAAACGCACTGGTCGGTTCATCCCCGCGCATGCGGGGAACACTTACGGACGACGGCACAGCTCAGATCGACAAGCGGTTCATCCCCGCGCATGCGGGGAACACGACTTATTCCACAGCATCAACTTTGATGCGAGCGGTTCATCCCCGCGCATGCGGGGAACACCCAATTCGGGAACATTTCCAGTTTGAGTATTTCGGTTCATCCCCGCGCATGCGGGGAACACTCCTCTGCTGGGTCGTGCCCGCTACAAAGGGGCGGTTCATCCCCGCGCATGCGGGGAACACATGACATCGCCTGGGTGGAAGAGGCGCAAAGCCGGTTCATCCCCGCGCATGCGGGGAACACGCCCACAGAACAAGCTGGAGCTTGTGCGGCATCGGTTCATCCCCGCGCATGCGGGGAACACATGCTCTTATAGCGCCGCAGATTCAGACAAACCGGTTCATCCCCGCGCATGCGGGGAACACTACGGTGGGCGAGGCTCGGCAAAGTCTCACAGCGGTTCATCCCCGCGCATGCGGGGAACACTGACGGATCAAGCGTCTCTGCCGATGCACATGCGGTTCATCCCCGCGCATGCGGGGAACACGCCGTTGTTGGGGTTTGCGTACTCTTTGGTGATCGGTTCATCCCCGCGCATGCGGGGAACACTTTCCTTCGCCTCCTGGCGCTCCTTCTGCTCCCGGTTCATCCCCGCGCATGCGGGGAACACAGCGACGCACTCGCATACTGCGCATACAAACGCGGTTCATCCCCGCGCATGCGGGGAACACAGTTGGAATCCTCGGCGGATCGCTCAGTACCTCGGTTCATCCCCGCGCATGCGGGGAACACGCAGCGCCAGGACGGCCCGTAGCAGGCCACAACGGTTCATCCCCGCGCATGCGGGGAACACTCAAGCGGGTTAGGAACCCGCTCACCGTTTGGCGGTTCATCCCCGCGCATGCGGGGAACACTCTTTGTTCAACTTCAACCCGGCAAGATCCGGCGGTTCATCCCCGCGCATGCGGGGAACACTCCCGAACAGACAGGCCCAGCTTGACCGCTATCGGTTCATCCCCGCGCATGCGGGGAACACGGCCTGAATCCGTGGACAAAGGAAATCTACGCCGGTTCATCCCCGCGCATGCGGGGAACACAGTTCGCCGAGCAAGCAGAGAAACTTTGCAAGCGGTTCATCCCCGCGCATGCGGGGAACACTTCGCCGCGCTCTCCGCAATCCTCTCCGCCTGCGGTTCATCCCCGCGCATGCGGGGAACACTACAAGAGGCGCACCCAAAGGCAACCAGAACGCGGTTCATCCCCGCGCATGCGGGGAACACCGGCGTTCTGTCTGAGATCACGGCTGCGGGCACGGTTCATCCCCGCGCATGCGGGGAACACATACAACCGACCGCCCAAAATCTCCACATTGACGGTTCATCCCCGCGCATGCGGGGAACACGGCGACGGAAAAGTTCTCGATGCGGCGGACCTCGGTTCATCCCCGCGCATGCGGGGAACACAGCTCCGAGCTTGGCTTGCGTATCGTCGGCCTCGGTTCATCCCCGCGCATGCGGGGAACACGCACCGTGGCGGACTTGTAATGGCCGAAATGTTGGTTCATCCCCGCGCATGCGGGGAACACCCGCCATGAATCGATGCCCCACACGTTGTGACCGGTTCATCCCCGCGCATGCGGGGAACACCCGCCTTGACATTACCTATTCGGTGGTCATGCCGGTTCATCCCCGCGCATGCGGGGAACACGACCACACGCCGGAGAACTGCGGCCCGGAAAACGGTTCATCCCCGCGCATGCGGGGAACACCCTGTCGGGTGCTGAGGTGGGGACGGTGTATTCGGTTCATCCCCGCGCATGCGGGGAACACGGCGTTCTGTCTGCGATCACGGCTGCGGGATCGGTTCATCCCCGCGCATGCGGGGAACACGAATTGCCGCCTATATTGAGGCTGGAACTACGGCGGTTCATCCCCGCGCATGCGGGGAACACGTAAAGTGGTTTGCGGCGAGTTACCCGGAAAGCGGTTCATCCCCGCGCATGCGGGGAACACTTCTGGAGCGGCGAAGGGGTCGGTGCCGCTGACGGTTCATCCCCGCGCATGCGGGGAACACTGATTGCCGGCGGCCTGCAGGGTGTACCAGGGCGGTTCATCCCCGCGCATGCGGGGAACACCCTCGGAGGCGCTCCGAATCGCGCATGAGAAGCGGTTCATCCCCGCGCATGCGGGGAACACACCGATCTGAACCGTACCGACATACACGCCAGCTGGTTCATCCCCGCGCATGCGGGGAACACTAGCGCTTCCGGTTGAACTCAACGCTATCGAGCGGTTCATCCCCGCGCATGCGGGGAACACGCCTGGACCTCAGGGTCTGACTCTGTTTTCGACGGTTCATCCCCGCGCATGCGGGGAACACGTTGTCGGATGGTACTGAGTGGATCGATGCGCCGGTTCATCCCCGCGCATGCGGGGAACACCAAAATAATGTCGAATCCGCGATGGCGATGGACGGTTCATCCCCGCGCATGCGGGGAACACGGTGCCTTGGAGTAGCAGACCAAGCGCACACGCGGTTCATCCCCGCGCATGCGGGGAACACGACCACGCCTGCAACCTCTGCGGCGAATTGGTCGGTTCATCCCCGCGCATGCGGGGAACACGGGCAGACCTACACGCCGGGCTGCCCCAAGACCGGTTCATCCCCGCGCATGCGGGGAACACTTCGCCGGGACCGGGTATTTGTGGGGCCACCAGCGGTTCATCCCCGCGCATGCGGGGAACACGAGAGCGGGCGTAGCAATGTGGTCCCTTTCGTCGGTTCATCCCCGCGCATGCGGGGAACACCCGCTGAATCTGCGCCAGAATGGACTGATAGGCGGTTCATCCCCGCGCATGCGGGGAACACTGCCCAAGTAGCGGGCAAGTCAGCCCACGTGTCGGTTCATCCCCGCGCATGCGGGGAACACTACGCTGGCTGCCCCGCCGCCGACCCCGTGAGCGGTTCATCCCCGCGCATGCGGGGAACACATGTAGGCGGTTTGCTTGCGGGTTTTAAATGCCGGTTCATCCCCGCGCATGCGGGGAACACCGCCCACGAGAAGACGTTCAACCAAGAGATTTGCGGTTCATCCCCGCGCATGCGGGGAACACATCTATCGCATCCAGCCACCAGCCATGTGCCGCGGTTCATCCCCGCGCATGCGGGGAACACTGGACACACAAGCGGATGGCGTCCAGAAACGTCGGTTCATCCCCGCGCATGCGGGGAACACCTAGGCAAGCCGAAAATAATTTAGGCTCAACGCGGTTCATCCCCGCGCATGCGGGGAACACTCTTCATGCCTCCCCGGCATGGCAAATCGGAACGGTTCATCCCCGCGCATGCGGGGAACACAGATTCATAGTGCGGGGTGCATCTGCGTTCGGCGGTTCATCCCCGCGCATGCGGGGAACACACTTCTTCCATCTCGCTGAAATTGCAGCGAAAAAACGGCATCCTCTTTTCTACCGATCAAATCGGCCCGCCGGAGAGGACACCTTGTGGTTCCGAATTGTTAAAGAACTTCCCCGTTGTCTGCAACCGGGAGGAAAGAAACGAGCTTGGTTCCATCGAGTTCTAGTGGGATGCGCCGGTTAGTGCCTAGCGTTACAAAATCGAAGCCGGCTTCGTTGTTCGTTTTCCAAGCCATCACCGCATTACCGTTTTCGATCCCCTTCTCAACCTGGCACCAAATGTGATCTCGCACCTTCGCTGAGTAGTTACCGACATAAACGCCTGCGCGAATTTCCAGCAGCCAGATAGCCAGGCGGCCACGTAGGCGTGGTGGTGCATTTTCAAGTACGATGACCAGCATCACCGAGGCTCTCGGGGTTGGGAATGGCAGGTGGTTGAGCGTCCTCGGGTGGTTCCGGTGGCGTGACTTCGCCTGCGGCGAGGATGACCTCGATATCCGGGATAATCCGTTCCAGCAGTCGGGATTTACGGAAGATATCTCGGCAACCCAGTCGTACGGCTTGTTCAGGATTATAGGGTTTCTTGGCGGCAATACCGAAGGCGACGGATACCACGGTCTCGAATTTGTAGATGTCAGCGATGTCGTAGACGAATGACAGCGGCTTTCCGGTGTGGATGAAACCCACGGCAGGTGCATAACCCGCCGCAAGGACAGCCGCTTCAGTTACGCCATAGAGACAGGCGGTCGCCGCCGACAGGCAGCGGTTGGGGAGATCGCCTTTGTTCCAATCGGACGTGTCGTAGTTACGCGCTTTCCAATTCACGTTGTATTTCGCGGCCAGACGCTTGTACATCTCGCGAACGCGCGCCCCCTCGATCCCACGCAACTGCTCGACACTTCTGCGCGCTGGCGGTTCTTCACCGAAACGGACGGCGTACATCTTGCGCACGACTTTCAATCGCAAGCCGGGATCGAGCGCCAGTTGTGCCTGATACAGCAGACGATCGGCACGCGCGCCGCCGGGCTGCCCTGAGGAGTAGAGCCGGACCCCAGCTTCTCCGACCCAGACGAGTAAGGTTCCAACACGGGCGGCAAGCGACGCGGCGGCATGGGAAACCCGTGTGCCGGGCTCCAGCATAAGGCACGCCACGCCACCAATGGGGACATGGGTGCGAACGCCGGTTTTGTCCACCACCACGAACGCACCATCGAGGACATCCAGATGGCCTTTCTCGATAAACAGAACGGAGAGGCGTTCTTTGATGGGAATGGGCTTGAGCGGCGGGAGCAGAGGAGTGGTCATGGCACTTTGGCGGGAAGCGGACGGTATCTGATGGTGTGTTTATCGATCACGATGAATTGGCTATTTGCCTGCATTGGGTCTCCCAACAGAGAAATCATCCAGCTGGTGGGCTTATCCGCGGGGCAGGGTTCCTGCCGCGGGTAGAGGATTGCCGGCGGGGCAGGGCAGTGTTTGGAATACACCAGTTCACCGTAATCGCGATCGAATGTCACGAGCCAGCGGTTGGTTTCACGGATTTTCCTGAGAATGGCCTCGGCGGACGCGCCCGGCATGAGTTCCCGTGCGACTATTACATCGACGCCTGCGCCACGCAGCCTGCACAAGGCCGGATGGGGGGAGTTTTCATTGACGACCAAGGTTTGTTTCACGCGGAGGCTTTGTGATTCGCGATGTATTGTTCGTCATGCGGCATCTCGGCCACGAAGGCCAAGGCCGCCAAGATATCTTCGCGGGTGATGTACGGGTAAGCTTCGATGATCATATCGAAAGTCCAGTCGTTGGCCAGCCAACCCACAATGAGCTCGACAGAAATACGCGTGCCCTTGATGACGGGTTTCCCGAGCGGAATGTCAGGATCGCTGGTTATGCGGTCTCGCCAGTCCATCTGAGGACCCTCAGTGGTTCCCATGCTGTGGCCCATCGTCGGCTTCTACAGGAAGGAATTTAAGTGCGCCGGACGAGCAAGAGCTCACAGCCAAAGACTTTGGTTGGGGCTCACTTCGCAATCGGCACAACTGACAGTAACCCCAATCCCATCACCTTACCGTGACCGATCCCGTTTTCCAATGTACTCCGGAAACGTGTGGAGTCGGTTGCGGTCAAGTGTCCTTCGAACAACACCGAAAAAATCTGGATTGTGTTGCCACCGTGCTGGTGCCCTCTCAGCATCTGCTCATAAGCGACACGGCAATCGGAGTAGGCATAACCAGGCGGCTGTGACAGGAAATCGAAGTAGTCTGCCGACTTTGGCTCGGCCAGTACATAGCCGTGCCGCTCGCCCTTACGTTGCAGCCATTCCATTTGTGCGTCACGATTAATCAATCCCTGCCGCCTGCCGTGTACAGTCCTGCACGGGTTAGCACGCAAACGGAATCGGAACGTTTGCCCTGCTTCGAACGTATCGAACGCGAGCGTCTTGCCGGGTTCGTCCTGGGCCAGCCATTCCGGTACAGGTATCCGTGACCAGTCGGGCATTTCACTGGATTGAATCAGTACGCGTGGTCGGCCCTCCCGATCGGTTTCCGGTTCCAGCCGCCATAACAGTGATCCTGGCGGACATCGGGTTTCTTCTGGAAAGAATGCGCGGCAAAGCGTGGCGTGCATCTGGTACGGGTCGGCCAGATCGCGGCGGGCCTCCTTGCAGCGCGGGTTTAGATGAATCCTATACAGGCGCATTGATATCCTCCTGTGGCAACGCCATCCACTTGGAACGCACATAGCGCGCGCCGAAACGCCGCTCGGCAAACGAGGACAAAGGCTGATCCATGCGCAACGCCCCACTGCCATCCTGCGATTCTATCGATACCAACAAGCGCTCGGGTGCGCTTTCCCAACGTCGCGGTGTCGCGATCCACGGCTTTGCGGCCAGCGCTTCCAGCAAAGGCGCATCGACGACGCTGTTATCCAGCCAGACGGGCTCGGAAGGCACATAGGACTTGCGCCCCAGCGCCAGTAGCCATACCGGGTTTTGCAGCGCGGCGTGTGCGCGTTCGAGGAGGTTGCGATCCGCGCCTTCCAAACCGACCAAGAACACAGCGTCGGCCAAGTAATGGCGCTGTGAGGTCACGCCATCATCGGATAACGAACCATTCGCGCGCCGCATCTTGTCAGCCGCGGCACAGCCTGCAGTTTGATAGTCGCGCTTCAATACTCCTGGCCGGTCGTGGCGCACGGCCATCGTCAGCGCAGCCAGTGATTTCAGCTCGTCATTCCACACTTCTCGGTCTATCCCCAGTGCTGCGGCGAGCAGGCCGATCACGCCGGACTTGCTCGGTTCTTTGCTGGTATCGCGTTGGTCGAAGCGGCTGGTCGTGCCCCAGGACTGCATCGGCCCCGCCAGTCGTAAAAGCAGAGTCGGCATGGCATTAATCCTGCGCGGCTTGGAGGGCTGCTTCCAGCACAGCGTCCAGCGAGTCCCTGACCATGCCAAACCCGTTCAGCTCGGCACTGGTGAGGTTGAGGGCGAAGGTCTGGCAGTTCCTCGGGTAAGCCTTTTTCAGCGCATTACCCTTCTCGACCAGCGCCTCGACTGATTTGCGTGTCAGCGACTCGCCGGTTTTGGCACGAACCGCTGTCTCGAACGCATTGGCGAGGTTGTGCGGCGCGGCGTCATGGCACACCGTCACGGCAACGAATTCCGGAGGGTTGTGTGCCGCGAAACTGTTCTGTTTGCCAGTGGGCTCGGCTATGACGAACCCTTGCAGGAAGGTGTGCAACCCCTTGGCAGCGAGTTCCATGTCGTCTTGTAGGTTTTCGACCAGCTTCGCCCAGTCAACGACGGCGTAGCGGTAGTAGCAGGCGGAGTTAAATTCCACCGTGCCCATCATGTCGGCCCCGGCGGTGTCCTCCGGTTTCAAGTCATCCACCGCAGTGTAGAAATCGAATTCACGCTCGACCGCATGTGTCGAAATCGCATGCGCGACCTGGCAGGCGGCGTGCTGGTTTTTATCAGGCATGTCGGCCAACATGCGGCCGAACAAGGCCACATCGACAGCCTTGCCGCCGTCGAAAGCGGATTCGATTCGCGCCTGGACTTCCTTCGGCGCGCTTTTTGCGGCGGCTTTTTTGGCCTTGCCCTTGGCCTTGCCCTTGAGCTTCTCTTCGTCACTCTCTTCCGCCGCGATGATCTGATCCCAGCATTCGTCGATTGTCGTGGTGAGCGCGACAATTTCGCGTCGACCAAGAAACAACAAATATTGCGTCTTGCCGTCGTCCGCTGCCTTGAGTTTGACGTAGGAGAGCGCGATTTTAGCTTTCGCCAGCGTTTCCGCCGGGTCGCGTTTACCCGCTAGTGCATCGACGATGGCTTGATAGACGCGCTTGGTACGCACCGCCAATTCATCTTCGCTGAACACGCCTTCGCGGACTTTCTCGTCGAAAAACTGCCGCACAGCACGCTTATCGCATTGGCTCGACACTCGCGCCCGACGCGTGCCGCCAAAGAAAGCGTCCTTGGGCGCGCCGGTGTCGTCGCGGTTGAGGTTGGATGGCGCAAAGTTTTGCAGGACGTGAACTTCGATCAGGGTTTTCATTCGGCGGTCTCCATTTCAGTTTCAGTTTCAGGTTCGGTTTGTTTGGAAGGATTGAGAGTGCGGTAGAAGTCGCGTGCCCAAGCGTTCTGGGTGGGTTTAGATTCGCTGTTCCAACGCAGCAGGTCGTCCAGCAGGGCTTCAAAATCGATGGACTGTTCGCCCAGCAGCGCGATCATCTGGCGCAGGCGGTGTGGGAGTTGTTCTCGATCTGCATCCAGCAGACTGATGAAGCGTCGCTCGGTGCTGGCCGATCCGCTTTTGAGCTGGTGTGCTGCGCAAGCGTGAGCCAGCGTTAGTGCTGCGTCTATACGGCCTTCACGCCAATGCGCAGCCCACAGCGCGGCGACGAGGTAATGCATGTCACGGCGCCAGCCGGTTTCCTCGCGTTTCAGAAAAGGCTCGATGTAGGGAAAGGCGGGAATGTGCTGACCGGGGTTGAAGGCCAGGCTGCGGCGCAGGACCGCGCGCACCTTGCCGTCCGACTCATTCAGCTTTTCCAGCCAGGCGATGAATCCGCTCATGCTGTTTCCTCCTGTGGGTTACGACGCGTTTCGTATTTTTTGATCTCTTCGATCAGTGCTTTGATCTGCTTGCCGATGGTTCCTTCGGCGCGAACCAGGGCCCGGATAGCCCAGGCGTCACCGGTCGAGACGCTGGCGGCGTGTTGCGCCCAGGTATCGTGCAACGCCGCACGCACGGCTTTCAGCCAGTCGAGACGGATGTCATCGGCGTCACGTTCCAATGTGTAGTGACGCAAGGTGTCGTGGAACGCGGCTTCGAGGCGCGACCAATAGCTGGTGCTTGCGGTCATTTGCTCGACGAACTTGCCGATATCCTTGGCGTCCGGCTCACGCTCGCCACGACTCAGGAGGTCGCGTGCAAAGCGACGGCAGGCTTGCCACAGCGCTTTCTGGGTTTGTTCGGCGTCAGTGAGCAGCTGGTAGATTTCGGTGCGGATGGCGCGGTCGCCGAGCAGAGCTTGCGGTAGAGCAAAGCGCTCCATGCGCCAGTATTCGATCTTGGCTTCAATCCGTGGGTTGTTCGCCAATCCTAATGCCAATACCGATTGTGGAAAGCGGTCGCGAGCAAAGCGTGTCAACGCAGCCGCGTGCTCAATTACGGCAGGAGCTAGATGTGTGTCGTCTGGCATTAATGTGTCAAAATCTCGCCACAGGCCCCGGTCCTTGAACTGGATCGGTAAGCGACCTTTGTCCTTGTCTATTCGATAAGCGAGCATGGGGTCGAGGCTGTCTTTTGATGAGCTTTCGACGCCGGAAGCGAAAGCGAGTGTGCTCACGTTGCCCACCTCGTCGCCGCGCAGATGAATTGAACGGGTGCGCCATGTGTAACGATCTGCAAATCCGGCGATGCTGCGTTTGGCGCCGGACTTCAACTTGTCGGCGGTGTCGGGGTCACGCTCCCATATGGGAAGATCCTGTGCGATGACAGCGCGGTTCTGCGGAACAAGGCATAAAAGCAAGGTGTCTTCGAGAGTGCGCCCGAGAGGCAAGAACATCGCAGCTTTTGTTGAAGGGGCTCCCTTCGTGTACTGGAATTCGCTGTTACCGCCGCCCAAAGCAAAGGTCTGGATCGCAAGTACCCATCGCACAGCCTTATTTTCCGGAATGTCACCTGGACGAGTAACGTTAATGTGATCGAACAGAATCTTTGCGTTGTTCGCATTGTGCTCGGCTGCAAGCACGGTCCATGCGTTCCACTTTTTTGGTTTGAAATCGGCAACTTGGAAAAATGGCTTTTTCTCGTCAAATAGCCAGAATCGCTCCCGCCATTGCCCCAGATAGGCGTCGATCTCGTTTGCTGGCAGTCCTGCTTTGAACCAGCCTTTGGCTTGATTGATGTCGGTCGGCCCTTCCAGTGCGCGATAGAGCACGGCGAGCAGAAAACGGTGCAGGCTCGCCACAACCAGCGGCGAGGGGTCTTCGATGACGGCGATGTCTTTCGCGCGTAGCAAGGTGTCGCGGATGCCAAGCTCCGCCCGGCTTCCGTCCGGGAAACGCACGGGAATCCAGGGTTCATCGATCAGATTGAAGCGGCTCATTCGGCCTCCTTTGATTCGTAAATCAGCCCTAACTCATCGTCCAGCCGTACGCTCACGTCGTCTATCCAGCGTGATGCTGCGTCCAGACACAGCGGGTAGGCGTTGCGCAGCAGTGTACTTTTTCCCCAGCCTTCCGGAATGCCGGCGTGTTGCAGGGGCTTGACGATGCTCTTGTGCGAGATGCTCATGGCGCGCAGGAACCAGGCTTTGGCTTGCTGGAAATCGGGCGTTGCGTCGGCGTTGAACGCATCTGCCTCCCACAGCGGGATGACGACGACGGAATCGTCGCCAAGGCGAGTGTGTGCCATGAGCGTGCGGTGAACACCGGGTTCGTCTTCATCATAAAGATTGAAGCGCGCGGGGTCATTCCACGATGCATCGTCGGGGAAGCCAATGATGGCTCGGTCGGCTTCAAGGATATGCGCTTGCCGCTTGCCTTCGTTTTCGGTGAGCGCACGGTCGTGGCGATCCTGCAGAACATCCGGGACTTCAACTGTTTCTTCGTACACCGCCTGAACATAGGGGTCGATGGCATCGGGCAGCGTGATTTCGGGCTGGCTCCGCAGCAAACACCAGGTGCGCAGCAAGACATCTTCGCGGTACACCGCGCCCCACCACAACGGTTTGCCGAAACTGGGCGGCGTGTCCTCGACAAGCCCGGCGACGATGAGTGTCGGCTTTGCCAGCGGACGTGCACCGCGCTGGTGCCGCCACAATCGGCCTGCGCGTTGTAGCAGCAGGTCGATGGGGGCGAGGTCGCTGGCGATGAGGTCGAAATCCAGATCGAGGCTTTGCTCGGCCACCTGGGTGGCGATCAGAATCTTGCGCCCTATGCGCCCGGAGGCTGTGTGTTCATCCGGCGGGCCGAACATCGCCAGCACCGCGTCTTCGCGTTGCTGGCGGCAGTTGGCAGGAAAACGTGCGTGGAATAAGAAAATCTCGGTGTCGTCGGCAAGCCGTTTGCCGATGGGCTGGCCGTCGGTGAGGACGGGCTCGCCCTCGGGATAAAGGCCATAGAGCGCCTGCGCGCGCTGTACGGTGTTGACCAGCGCCAGGGCGTAACCGCCTTCTGCAAGCCGGCTGTCGAGCGTATCGCGCAGAGCGGGGAGTTCGGCCGTGATGGGCTGGATCGTGATCTGCCGGCGTCGGCTGGGGTCGGCGGCGAAGGGAATCTGGCCGACGTTCCGGTCCTGCGCGTAGACGGAGAGGCGAGGGTAGCCGGTGTCCGTTTCTGGCATCTGAGCGCGTGTCAGGTTCGCCAGCTTGCGTCGGAAATCGGGCGGCAGCGTCGCCGACAGCAGGACGACCGACGAGCCCAGCGTCAATAGCCAACGCAGCAAGTGCAAGAGCAACGTGCTGGTGTAGGCATCGTAGGCATGGACTTCGTCGAACACCACGACACGATTGGCCAGCCCCCAGAGCCGCACGAACTGGTGGCGCACCGGCAGGATGGTGAGCAGCACCTGATCGATGGTGCCGACGCCGTATTCTGAGAGCAGCGCACGCTTCTTGTGGGTGAACCACTCGCCCGCGCGCACGTCGCCCAGCGATTGCGGATCGTGGATGCCGCTGGGGTTCAAGCGTTGAAAGTCATCATTCAGCAGCGCCCCGCCGTGCAGCAGTTGCAAGTCGAGTGACCGTTCGAAACCCTGGCTTTTCAGGAAGCGCAGCGTGCGCCGGAACATGGCGTTACCGGTAGCCTTGGTCGGCAGCGCGATATACAGGCCACGATGCCCGAAGCGGCGTTGCAGTTCCAGATGGGCGTAGTACGCAGCCTCGGTTTTCCCCTCACCCATTGGCGCTTCGACGAGCAGGATGGCGGGCTGGCTCAAGGTGACAAGCGTGTTCGCCATAGCTTGTTGCAAAGGGCGGGGCGGGAATCCAAAAACCTCGTGGAAGGTTCTCGGTGAGGTAGCGAGCGGTGTGCGCGTCGCCCATCCGATCAAATTGAGCGCCTTACCAGCTTTTTCAGCACGGCGTCTGTCGAACCACTTTTGCAGGTCTTCGCAATCCTCGGGTGTGCCGAAGTCGAATTCACCTTCATTCGAGCCGATCCAGTCGGCGAAACTGGTCAAGCCCGCGAGCAGCATGAAATCGGGGCCATTGAGGCTTGTTTTGGTCGGGGTAACTTCTGGCGCGAATACTCCCCGCAGCGCTTCGAATAGAGCGCGGCGAGCTTCATGCCATTCAGACTTGCCAAGTGCGCGGCGATTGCCGGACAGAGCATCCAAAGTTTTCGGCTTGGCGCGTTCGCCGTGATGGCAGCCCACTGCGTCGGCGACGAGTGCCGCCAGATCTTCTGGCCAATCGAGTTCGAGCAGCAGTTCGGATAGCGCGACTTGACTGACGAAAGCATGGTTGACCGTCGTATCTGGGCTCGCGCCCGCATCCAGACCGGAAAGATTTTTCCATTTGCACTGGAAGCCAGGGCAGCCCTTACCCAGATCGTGACAGGCGATCAGCAGCAAGAGCCAAGGCCGCGCTTGCATCCAGTCCAACCCTAGTACTGCTGCAAGCCGGTCGCGGGTGCTTTGCGGCTCGCGCGCCAGGATCGCGTCGGCGCAGGCGGCGACGTCGAGCAGATGCAGGATCAGCGGGTGCCACCGCGCATCATTTTCGTTGGTTTTGGCCCAAAAGTTGTTCAACACGCTTGTATGCTCTCTATCGATCGGCGGCAGTTGAG
>JAIOJV010000023.1 GCA_019911805.1 Gammaproteobacteria bacterium | reverse complement strand
TCCCCAGGCGGTCAACTTCACGCGTTAGCTGCGTTACTAAGAGGGTTACCCTCCCAACAACTAGTTGACATCGTTTAGGGCGTGGACTACCAGGGTATCTAATCCTGTTTGCTCCCCACGCTTTCGTGCATGAGCGTCAGTACAGGCCCAGGGGACTGCCTTCGCCATCGGTGTTCCTCCGCATATCTACGCATTTCACTGCTACACGCGGAATTCCATCCCCCTCTGCCGTACTCCAGCCTTGCAGTCACAATGGCAGTTCCCAGGTTGAGCCCGGGGATTTCACCACTGTCTTGCAAGACCGCCTGCGCACGCTTTACGCCCAGTAATTCCGATTAACGCTCGCACCCTACGTATTACCGCGGCTGCTGGCACGTAGTTAGCCGGTGCTTATTCTTACGGTACCGTCATCACCCCTCTTTATTAGAAAGAGGCTTTTCGTTCCGTACAAAAGCAGTTTACAACCCGAGGGCCTTCATCCTGCACGCGGCATGGCTGGATCAGGCTTGCGCCCATTGTCCAAAATTCCCCACTGCTGCCTCCCGTAGGAGTTCGGGCCGTGTCTCAGTCCCGATGTGGCTGATCATCCTCTCAGACCAGCTACAGATCGCAGGCTTGGTGGGCCTTTACCCCACCAACTACCTAATCTGACATCGGCCGCTCCAGTAGCGCAAGGCCCACAAGGGGTCCCCTGCTTTCATCCACGGATCTCATGCGGTATTAATCCGGCTTTCGCCGAGCTATCCCGCACTACCGGGCACGTTCCGATGCTTTACTCACCCGTTCGCCACTCGCCGCCATCCCGAAGGACGCGCTGCCGTTCGACTTGCATGTGTAAGGCATGCCGCCAGCGTTCAATCTGAGCCAGGATCAAACTCTACAGTTCGATCTTGTTAAATTTCAAGGCCTTTCGACCTCACTCATAAAAACGGAATTGAAGTGATCTTCACTTCTATCTCCATGAGCGTTTGTTTCGGCTCGCCCTCCCCTTCGCGCTTGCGCACAAAAAAGAATGCTCGCCCATGCAGACACCCCAAAGAGTGCCTCCACATCCAAACGCCCACGCTTATCGGCTGTAACTTGTTAACGAACCCGTCCCTCTCATCTCCCCAAAAAACCACTTGCGTGGACCCCAGGGA
>JAIOJV010000022.1 GCA_019911805.1 Gammaproteobacteria bacterium | reverse complement strand
TCGTTCAAGCCGAACCCGCTTCACGGCGGCAAATTTTTCAGGTATGTTCGTGCTCTATTGCCGCCGTGCAGCGGGTCGGCTTAACTCAGGCGTTAGGCTCGGCTGGTGTTCAAAAACTTGCAGAGTAAAGAGCCGGATAATTCTGCATGGGCATTGGTTCTGCACCCGGATTTATGCTTCGCCCCAGCGAGCACCTGTTCCTCTTGCGCGGCCAGTACCGCGCACGCGCCGTCCAGCTTCTCGCTCAGTCCAGGCGCGCTCAACACGCTGGCGCCGCACGCCCTGCCTCAGGCTCGCTCACTTGGCTCTTCGGCGGCCAAGCACGCAGATGCGACAACCATGCTTGTGTCGCACGTCACGCAGCAGGTCAGCGCCATCCAAGCACTGTGGCAGCGAGTTCCCGCAAACGGTGGTGCAGCAACACACCGGCCAGTCCGAGCCTAACAGTTCGTTCAAGCCGAACCCGCTTCACGGCGGCAAATTTTTCAGGTATGTTCGTGCTCTATTGCCGCCGTGCAGCGGGTCGGCTTAACTCAGGCGTTAGGGCGCTGACCAAGCAATGTCGATAACCAAACTTGCTCTCGCTATGCTTCTCGGCACAGCCAATTCTGCTCCAGCGAACCAGGGCCTTGAGGTCACGCTCTCAGCCGACTGCCAGGAGTATCAAGCAGGCGATCCGATAGTGTTGGACGTACGCATCACCAACACGCATAGAAATCCCGTAACTTTGTATGGGCGTCTCGGCTGGGGACTTCTTAGTGGCCTATCTCTAGAGATCAAAGACAGTACAGGAAAGGAAATTCAACCAAAGTTCCTTGACCACGATATGCCGGTGCCGTCCACATTCGACGATCGGACCTATTACTTGACTCTTCAGCGTGGGCATTTCTTCGGAGTCACCCGCCGAGACACGATTGAGCAGCTATTCCCTGCTCCTGGTGCCTATACCCTTCAGGTGTTGTATCGCAGCCCAATCCCCGCTGCCATGGAGCCTTTGGTGAGTGACACAGTTGTACGCGGGGATGGTGTGGTTGCTTCAAACCAGATCGTGATTATGGTGGGCCCAACGGCTTGTCGGCCAACGGGCACGCGCCCTAACAATTCATTCAAGCCGAAGCCGCTTCGCGGCTCGGCTTAATTCAGGCGTTAGCTGCCACCAAAGGAGATCGTCGTGAATTCGGATTTCCTCTGCCGCTTCCTGCTTTGGTCGCTCGCCATCAACTACGCAATCCTGATGACTTGGTTCGTCGTGTTCGTGGCGGCGCGCAACTGGTTGCGCGCACTTCACGGTCGTTGGTTCCGGCTTTCCGAGCCAACATTTGACGCGGTCCACTACGGCGGCATGGCGGTCTACAAGATAGGCATCCTGCTGTTCAATCTCGTGCCACTTCTAGCGCTGTACTTCGTGGGCAGTGGCAGCTAACAATTCGTTCAAGCCGAGCCCGCTTCGCGGCCTCGGCGCCAACCGGACCGCATCGGGCGGGCCGGCTTAACTCAGGCGTTAGGCCTGCTTAGGACAATATGCCCGTCACGCCATTCCATCTCGGCCCAGGCGTAGCCTTCAAAGCAATTGGAGGTCGCCACTTCAGCTTCATGGTCTTCGGCGGATCTCAAGTTCTTATGGACATTGAGCCGCTCATCGGCATGCTCACCAATAAGCCAATACTGCACGGCCCAACTCATACGCTTCTCGGCGCCTTGGTGATTGGCACTATCGCAGGCATCATCGGCAGACCCATTAGCACTGTAGTGCTTCGCAGGCTATCCATCGCGCATTATCCATTCACATGGCTTGCGTCATTCATTGGCGCGTATGTGGGTACGTTCTCTCATGTCATCCTAGATGCAATAATGCACTCGGACATGTCGCCTTGGTGGCCTATCGCGAGCGGGAACCGTAAGCTCCCCCCTATCGCGCACACCTGAGAAGTAGAACTTTCTGGCATCTTTCCGCCAGGAGGTTCCATGAAGAAATCGAAGTTCACCGAGGCGCAGATCGTCTCGACCCTGAAGCAAGGCGATGCCGGCGTGCCGATC
>JAIOJV010000021.1 GCA_019911805.1 Gammaproteobacteria bacterium | reverse complement strand
ATCCCCCCCCGCCGCCACTGCCGCCCCCTGGGTTGCCGGGGTAAATGCCTCTGGCGCGCGGCGCAGCCGCAAGCGCCCTTCACCCACTTTTCGGATTCGGGGTTTTTTCTGGCGCCGCGCCGCGGCGCGCCTGTGCTGTTTAACCCGGGACGCGCTTCGCGCTAGGGCTGCGCCGGGTAGACCACCGCCCTCCGGTTACACACTGCGCCCCCCCGCCCCCTGGGGGGTGAATAGAAGACCAGGGCGGCGGAGGGCCGCCGCCCGAAACCCAGACGTGGGAACGTGACCGGCGGCAGTCAAGCGCATCAGGACCACCGCCACCGATGAAAAAGACTGTTGGCGTCGGTGGCTGGTTTAGCCTGGTTTTGCTTTTCTCGTTCCGCGACCTCCGCTGCTTTTTTCTCATCTGCTTTTTTTCGCGCTGCTTTCACACCTTCAATATGTGCATGAATTACAGAAATCTTACCGCCCATTTTTTCAATTTTTGCACCCAGGTTTGAAAGTATCCGGCTCTCGATCTGCGCGAGTATCGCATCGAGACGCGCATCGATTTGTTCAGCGATCCGGTTTTGCTCCGCTCTCAACCGCTCAATTTTTTCATCGATCAGCGCAACTGATTCGTACGCCGCGATCGCGTTTCTGACTTGATCTGCGCGCGCCTCGCCGGGCACGCGATCGAGCGCACGGCGCTCGGAGAGCGACAGGCGAATGGTGACGCGCTCCGCTGTTCTGTTCTCTGTTTTGACTGCCACGGCTTAAACCCTCTTGTGTTCCAAGTGACAGTCATATAACGGCCGCAAAACCAATAACTTGAGCGCATTTGACTGTCATGGTGTCACAGACACGGCACAGCAAAACCGCTTAGCAGATAGCGAAAAAACGGAACGGCGGCAGACACCCCGCGCACCGCTAGGTGCGTGGGGTGTGAGAAAATGGCGCTGGCCGCCATTTTCGACCCTGGTCCGCGAATGGAAGCCAGGACGCCGGCAATCGGCCTTAGCCGATTGCGCACCCGTAGGGCGGCCAGACAACCGCATCACCTGAGCGCAGCGAAGGGGGTGCGGTTGTCTGTGGCCATTCATGGCCACGTTAAGCCACCCGCCAGGGTGGCGTGCAACTGGGGGTTTGGGCGGCGGCCCTCCGCCGCCCTGGTCTTCTATTCACCCCCCAGGGGGCGGGGGGGCGCAGTGTGTAACCGGAGGGCGGTGGTCTACCCGGCGCACTGCTCACGGAGCGAGTCAAGATAATCGGCCCACGTCTGCATCATCGCTTTGCGCTCGTTCAAGAATTTGGTCCGGTTGTAAGCGCGCCCCAGCGCGCCAGGGACGCGGTGAGCGAGCTGGTGTTCGATAACATCGGGAGCAAAACCCAAACGCTCGTGAAGCAGTGTGCGCGCTGTTGCGCGCCACCCGTGGCCGGTCAGCTCGGTTCGAGTGTCAATCCCTAGGCGGCGGTAGGCGGCGTTAATCGCCATATTCGACATCGGACGCAAAGATGTGCGCCCACCCGGGAACACAAACCCGCCGGCCAGATGCCCGGTGAGCGGATGCAATTCTTTCAGAATCGCAACCGCCTGGCGGCTGAGCGGCACCAGATGCTCGGTTTTCGTCTTGCTGGCGGTATAGCGCCACTCGCTGACATCGAAATCGATCTGTTCCCATCGAGCCGTGCGCAGTTCGCCGACGCGCGTAAAGACCAAGGGCAGGAGTCGGAGCGCAGCGCCGACGACCACGCCGCCCTCATACCCCTCCACCGCTCTCAGCAGATCACCGACGGCCTTGGGGTCGGTGGGCGCCGCCATGTGCTTGCGGACCATTGGCCTCAATGCGCCACGGAGTGCGGGAGTCGGGTCGGCGTCAGCCCGACCCGTTGCGATCGCGTAGCGGATCACCTGCCCGATGCCTTGCAGCGCGCGGTGCGCGGTCTCAAGGGCGCGGGGCTCAATGCGCCGGACCAACTCCAGGACCTCTGGCGCTTTGATGTCGGCCACTGGCCGCTCGCCGAGGTATGGAAAAATGTGGCGATCGAATCGCTGTACTACTTTCCGCTTGTGACCCTGGTCGAGGGTGTCGAGGTACTGAATAAACCACCCTCGGGCCACGGTCTCGAAGCTGTCCGCTTCTGCGGCCTGTGCGGCCGCCTGAGCCTTGCGCTGTGCGCTGGGATCGATACCTTTCGCCAGCAGCCGGCGTGCGGCGTCGCGCCGGTCCCTGGCTTCTTTCAATCCCACGGCTGGATACTGACCCAGACCGAGGCGCTTTTCCTTTTTCTCATAACGGTATTTAAGCCGCCAAAGCTTGCCGCCGGCGGGTGAAACCTCGAGGTAAAGACCACCGCCGTCAAACAACCGGATCGGCTTCTCTCCGGGCCTGGCGGCCCGGATCTTTGCATCACTCAGCATTGGGGGCATCCTCTCTGTCCGGGGTCTACGTGCCCCGGACTATGCCCCCAAATGCCCCAGATGCCAATAGCCTTCTTTGGATTGATATAGACTACAAGACAACAAAAAAGCCCGCATTTACGCGGGCTTGTGGGCTTCTGTAGACTTGGTGAAACAGGCTAGTGGTGCTGGCGACAGGAGTCGAACCCGTGACCCTCTGATTACAAATCAGACGCTCTACCGACTGAGCTACGCCAGCAATGAATTGATTTGGCGGGAAGATTCTAGGCAATCCCGCCGGGTCTGGCAAACTATTCACAGCTCACAGGCTGGCGACGGATATCTGCCAGAGGCCCGAGTAGGGCGCGCCAGCGCTCGTCGCTCACGCGGTCTGGCTCCCGCTCCTCGAGATCCACCCAGTACATATCGCGGTCCTTGAAGCGCTCTCCGACCTTGGGCGCATAACCCATCGCTGCGATTTCACGCATCCGCACCTCGGCCGTGCGCCGGTCGGAATACAACCCGAGCGAGATCACGTTCTGGCGGCCGAGATAGTAATCCTCAACCCCCCTGGCTTGCAGTTCCCGCACCGTCCGGCGCGCTGCGTCACGTTCCATCGCGGGCAGATAGACCCAGTACCCGTCGGGCTGCTGCATCTGCGACACGCGGATCACGGCCTGCGGACTGACATCCGCCAGTTCGCTCACCAGGCGTTCGGCATCCCGACGAGCGAGAAAGGGGCCGATCGTCTGGCAGATGCGTGCCGGCGCAGGGGGCGGTTGCGGTGGCAGCGTCTGCTCCAGGGCAGCCTCGACTCCCGCTGTGAAGTCCGCACTCTCCTGCTCGGCAGAGGAGGTTGCGTCGTCGGGCGGTTCGTTTGCTCCCAACGCCGGCGCATCCCCCTCAGCACTCGGCGTCGCCACCCCTTCGGTAGGTGCCGACAGAGGCGATGGAGACTGGGAAACCTCCGTGGTCGGTGACACTCGGTCCTCCCGCTGTGGCGGCACGGCATCTGCGCTGCGCTCACGCAGCAATCGAAGCGATTCGACGGTCGCAGGCAGCGGGGTGACCGTCGGTCCAGCAGGCGGCGCGTATTGTTCATGCGTCCGGTACAGCCAGGCGAAGAGGCCCAGATTGGCCACCAGCAAGAGATAGATGGCGTATCTCATGACTGCAGTGTGTCTTCCGCGGCAGGGGCAGCCGTACCAGGCTGCACCATCGATTGCGCGGTGAGCCGCGCCCGCGCGAGGCGCGCCAGGCCCTGCAACACGAGATCGGGTTCATGCTGCACGCGGCCTCCCAGTAACGGCAACAACAGCGGCACATCGCCGCCGGTGAGAACGCAGTGCAGTTGCCCCCCGACATCCGCCTGCAGATCGGATAGCACCCGATCGATCACGGCGACCGCCGCATAGACGGTACCGCCGACGACCGCGCTCCCTGTGTCCGTACCGAGGAGTGCTATCTGGTTGGAGGCAGGCTGATCGATCTGCTCACGGATCGTCGGTGCGCGTGCCGTCAGCGCCTCCCGCATCAATTGGATACCGGGAATGATCAGACCGCCCAAATGACGGTTGTCCTGCGACAGTACGTCAATGGTCAGGGCGGTGCCGCAGTCGATGATGCACAGCGGCCCCTCGAGGAGCTCGCGCGCAGCCAATAGGCCGAGCCACCGGTCTATACCCAATCGGGCAGGGTCACTGTACGCATTGCGAATGCCGAATTCCTCCCCGGTCGCCGAGAGATAATCCGGCATCAGCTTCCAATGGCGTTTGGCCCAGGAGTTCAGCGCGCGTCGCAGTGCGTCACCGGCAACATTCGCAACCAGCACGGCCTCAGGCGGGTCCAATGAACTCCAGGCGGCGCTGGCCAGTTCTTTGATCGCAACGGTACCGTGCACCAGAACTCCACCGTATTCGTAATGACCATCACGCAAAACGGCCCATTTGAGTCGGGAATTCCCGGCGTCCAACAGCAGGATCATGTGGTCATCCGCAGGCTGATCTCACCCGATGAGAAGCGCCGCAACTCAGCGCCGACCTGGACAATGAAGGCGCCATTGGCATCGATGCCACGCGCCTCACCGTGCACGACCTCATTGGGCAGGTACAGTTGCACGGACCGGCCGACAACCATATCGAACTCGCGCCAAGCCTCCACAAATGGCGTGAGGCCCTGCAATTCAAAGGTCGTGATGGCATCCACCAGTTCATCCAGAACAAGTGCCGTCAATTTATTGCGGGAGGGCGTATCGCCGCACACCCGAAACAGATCCACCCACGGCTGATTGATTGTTTTCGCCCCCCGATCCGACATACGTACGTTAATCCCGATACCGATCACGGCATAACTGGGGCCGCCGGCTTCACCCGCCAGATCGATCAGGATCCCGGCAAGTTTTCGCCCCTGCCACAATAAATCATTGGGCCACTTCAGACCGATATCAGCACCGGTGACACCGCGTAATGCCCGCGCCACAGCCACGCCGACGACTAGGCTGAGGCCGGCGATCGCCGCAGGCCCGCTGGCGAAGCGCCACAACACCGAGAGGTAGAGGTTCTCGCCAAACGGTGACACCCAATCCCGCCCCCGGCGCCCGCGCCCTGCGGTCTGCCACTCTGCCAGGCAAACCGCACCCGACGGCGCATCCAGCGGTGCGCACTTTTTCAGGTAGGTGTTGGTGGAATCGATTTGTGAAAAGACATCAACTCGTGGGATGCGACTGCGGGTCGCCGGACTGAGACTGTCACGAATGATGTCAGAATCGAGTAGTTCGATGGGGTGTTCGAGGCGGTAGCCTCTGCCCCGTACAGACTGGACCCTGAGCCCAAGATCATCCAGCCCCTTGAGTTGTTTCCAGATTGCGGCGCGCGTCACTCCCAGGCGTCTCCCGAGCACCTCCCCGGAATGGAACCGCCCGTCGGCAAGAAGTCGCAGCAATGGCAGGCATGCCGTCATGGCCGCAGTTTAGCATAGCGGCCCCTGCCGACAGCGTGTCGTCAGCGGCACATTGCCAGCGCCAGTGTGGCCCATGATGAGATGAGCCCGCAGGCCTGGCCCTGCTTGTCAGTCTGGGGTTGAGGGTGTCAGGAAACGTGGGCGGCCCTTCGTTCTTTCTAATGCAGCACCCGGGGAGAACGATTCAGTTCGACAATACGTGTGCGTATCAAGTCGGCGTCCATCGCGTCGGGCTGACGGGTGAGATACGCGTTGAAATCCTCAACCGCGGCCGAGAACTGGCCCAGCCGTTGCTTCAGAATCCCGCGATCCCGATACTCCACCGTGAGATCCGGCACAATCGCAAGCAACAGATCTTGTATGCGCAGTCCCTCCACCGGGTCGTGTTCGTGCCAATAGATCCCTTTCAGGTTGCGCAGCATACGAATGAGAATGTCACTGAGTGATGCGGGTGCAAGCAGTGCCGCAAGTTGCGTCGAACTCGCTGGTGCATCCTGGTCGACTTGCCGATACAACCGCTCCAGATCACCCATTTCCAACGACACCCCCTCAGTATAGGGATCCAATACGACCGCACCATGGTGCACCGGCAGCGTCACCAGAAAATGCCCGGGAAACGACACCCCTTCCAACGGCAGGCCGATCCGCCGGCCGAGTTCGATATAGACCACTGCGAGCGATATCGGGATACCCAGTCGACGATCTATCACGGTATTGAGAAA
>JAIOJV010000020.1 GCA_019911805.1 Gammaproteobacteria bacterium | reverse complement strand
CTTCTCGACGATCTCGTCGAGCAGGCTCTTGCGGTTGATGCCCTGGATCCGGCAGCCGTAGGCGACGTTCTCGTAGATCGACTTGGGGAACGGGTTCGACTTCTGGAAGACCATGCCGATCCGCTTGCGCAGGGCGTTGATCTCGACCTCGGGGTCGTAGATGTTGCGCCCCTCGAAGCGGATCTCGCCCTCGATGCGGACGTCGTCGATCAGGTCGTTGAGCCGGTTGACGCAGCGCAGCAGCGTCGACTTGCCGCAGCCCGAGGGCCCGATGAAGGCGGTGATCTTCTTCTCCGGGATGAGCAGCGAGTTGCTCCTGAGCGCCTGCTTCGCCCCGTACCAGAGGCTGAGACGGTCGATCTGGAGGATCGGCGAGTCGATGCGGGGCGTGAGCGCCGGATCGCCCGCCGCGGAGCGCTCGGGCGCCGGCGCGGTGCCGGGCTCGAACGAGGGGATGGGGGTCCGGGCGGCGTCGGCCATCGGGTGCTCCTCGAGAGCGGTGGTCGGGATCATGGCAGAGGTCCGGGTCGCGGCTCAGACGGCGCTGCCCGCGTACTTGCGGCGGAGGTGGTTGCGGATCGCGATCGCGACCAGGTTCATCGCGGTCACCACCACGATCAGCAGCAGCGCGGTGGCGAAGACCAGGGGCTTGGTGGCGTCGACGTTCGGGCTCTGGAAGCCGACGTCGTAGATGTGGAAGCCGAGGTGCATGAACTTGCGGTCGAGGTGCAGGAACGGGGCGTTGCCGTCCAGCGGCAGCGTCGGCGCCAGCTTCACCACGCCGACCAGCATCAGCGGCGCCACCTCGCCGGCGGCGCGCGCCACGGCCAGGATCAGGCCGGTCATCATGGCCGGGCTGGCCATGGGCAGCACGGTGCGCCACAGGGTCTCGGCCTTGGTGGCGCCGAGCGCCAGGCTGCCCTCGCGGATGGCCTTGGGGATGCGCGCCAAGCCCTCCTCCGTAGCCACGATCACCACCGGCAGCGTCAGCAGCGCCAGGGTGATGGAGGCCCACAGCAGGCCCGGCGTGCCGAAGGTCGGCGCCGGCTGCGCCTCGGGATAGAACAGCCGGTCGATGTTGCCGCCCAGGAAATACACGAAGAAGCCCAGGCCGAACACGCCGTAGACGATCGAGGGCACGCCGGCGAGGTTGTTGACCGCGATGCGGATCATGCGCGTCACCGGCCCCTGCTTGGCGTACTCGCGCAGATACAGCGCGGCGATCACGCCGAAGGGCGTCACCAGCACCGACATCAGGATCACCATGAGCACCGTGCCGAAGATGGCGGGGAAGATGCCGCCCTCGGTGTTGGCCTCGCGCGGTTCGTCGCTGAGGAACTCCCAGACCTTCGCGAAATAGGTCTTCAGCTTGGTGAACATGCCCATGGCGTTGGGCTGGCGGATGTGCACGATCTTGGACAGCGGCAGTTCGACCTGCTGGCCGGCCTGCGTCTCGACCACGATGCTGTCGCGGGCGATGTCGCGGTACAGATCCGCCAGCTGCTGCTGCCGGCCTTCGTACTCCGCCTGCAGGCCGGCGCGCTCGGCGGCGATGTCGGCCAGCGCCGCCGGATCGTTCCGGCCGTCCAGTTCCAGGCGGCGGGTGCGCAGCCGCAGCTGCTCGAGGCGGTAGTTGATGCTGCCGATGGCACCGCGCTCGATGTCGCGGATGGCGGCGAACAAATCGAGGGCGCGCTGCAACCGTGGCTGCAGCGCGTCCCAGGCCTGGTCGCCGCTGGCGACGCTGGCACCGGCCTGGCGCACCTCGCGCAGGTAGCCGTAGAAATTGCCCCATTCGCGGCGCTCGATGGCGACCAGCTCGGGCGGATAGCGGCGCGCCTGGATATCGTGCCCCAGCACCCACATGAAATCCGGCCCCGCCACGTCGCGGTTTCCGGTCTTGAGCAGGTAGCGGCGCAGCGTGACCGTGTCGCCCCCGGGCAAGCGTACGCCGGTGGCGGCCAGCCGCTCGCGCGGCACGTCCTCGTGAGCGCCGAGTTCGCCGATGAGGCGTACCACCTCGCCGTCGGCGGCGAGGTAGTCCATCTCCACCACGTCCGCCGGCCAGAAATGGCCGAGCCCGCGCAGGGCGATCAGGCCCAGCAGGCCGGCGACCATGATGAGACTGGTGCTGACCGCCGCCGCGTTCATCCAGATCCACGGGGCGCCGCTCTTGATCCAGGTCTTCATGGCCGGCCTCACAGCGACGCGTACTTGCGGCGCAGGCGCTGCCGCACGAGCTCGGCGAGCGTGTTGAACACGAAGGTGAACATGAACAGCACCAGGGCGGCCAGGAAGAGGATGCGGAAATGCGTGCTGGCGACCTCGGCCTCCGGCATCTCCACGGCGATGTTGGCCGACAGCGTGCGCATGCCCTGGAACAGGCTGAGATCCATCACCGGCGTGTTGCCGGTCGCCATGAGCACGATCATGGTCTCGCCCACCGCGCGCCCCATGCCGATCATCACCGCCGAGAAGATGCCGGGGCTGGCGGTGAGCAGCACCACCCGCACCAGCGTCTGCCAGGGCGTGGCGCCGAGTGCCAGCGAGCCGTTGGTCAGATGGCGCGGTACGCTGAAGATGGCGTCCTCGGCGATGGAGAAGATGGTCGGGATGACCGCGAAGCCCATGGCCAGGCCGACGATCAATGCGTTGCGCTGATCGAAGCCGATGCCCAGCTCGTTGCGCATCCATACGCGCATGTCGCCGCCGAACAGCCGTGTCTCCAGCGGCGCGCTCAGCGCCATCGACGCCCAGGCCATGAGCAGCAGCACCGGTATCAACAGCGCGGCCTCCCAGCCGTCCGGCACACGGTGGCGCACGCCCACCGGCATGAGCCGCCACAGCCAGGCGAACAGCAACGTACCGACCGGCAGCAACAGCAGCAGCGCGAACACGCCCGGCAGATGCGCCTCGACCGTCGGCGCCAGCCACAGGCCGGCGAGAAAGCCGAGGATCACGGTGGGCAGCGCCTCCATGATCTCGATGGTTGGCTTGACCAGCTTGCGCATGCCCGGCGCCATGAAATAGGCCGCGTAGATGGCGCCACAGATGGCGATCGGCATTGCGAACAGCATGGCGTAGAAGGCCGCCTTGAGTGTGCCGAAGGCCAGCGGGGTGAGACTGAACTTGGGCTCGAAGTCGTTGCTGGCCGAGGACGACTGCCAGACGTAATCCGGCTTGGGATAGCTCTCGTACCACACCTTGCCCCACAGCGACGACCAGGAGACCTCGGGATGCTCGTTGTCGATATGCCAGAAGTGCAACCGCCCGGCGGCGTCCTCCGCCAGGAAGGCGTTCGCGCGCGGCGCCACCGCCAGCTGCCGCAGCGGTTGGTCGCTGACCTGCACATCCAGGACGTGCTTACCGGCGGTGGTGTGGTAGATGTCCACGCCGCCGTGGACATTCGCGGTCAGGAAACCCTTGCGGGCGAATTCCGGTGCCATCGCCGTCACCGCCGCCTCGCTGGCGAAGCTGCGGATGCGGCGCAGCATCGGCTGGTTCGCCTCGTCACGCACCGGAAACCACTGCGTGATCTGGCCGTCGGAGCTGGATACCAGCAGCGAGATGCCGCCCGCCAGCAACTCGAGATCGGTAAGCCGGCCGCCGGGCGGGACTACACCGAGCTGCTGTACCAGGCGCGGCGCCTCGGGATCGCTGATGTCGTAGTAGGCCAGCGTGCCGGCGTCGGTGGCCACGAACAGCGCGTGCTGATCCGGATCGACCAGCAGGTAGCGCACCCGTCCGGTGGTATTGGGCAGTACGTGGTCAAAGCGCCGCAGGGTCCGGGATTCCTCCAGGAAGGATTCCTCCTTCTGCAGAATCACCAGCAGCAGGCGCTGGTCGGCCGTCAGGGCCGCCACGATAGTGCGATCGCCGGATTGCACAGCGATGCGCTCCAGAGCCTGACCGGCGGCGTCGATCGGTAGCGGCTGCTCGCCCAGTGGGAACTCCAGCTGTGGGGTGATCAGACGCCGGTCTTCCGGGAAACTCACCTTGTAGGTATGCCGGGTGAGCAGGACCGAGCCGTCGGACAGACCCAACGACACCCCGCCCCGGGCGGGCAGCCCCTGGGCGTGGCTGGTGACGGTCACGCCTGCGGGTACCGACAAGGCCTGCTCGGCAATCACATGGCCGTCGTGGGTGGCGAAGAACCGCACCCGCGCAGCGCTGTCGTAGCGCACGGCGATCTCGGCCTGCTCCTCCATGGCCAGGTGCAGGGTATCGGCCACCGACCCGGCCAGCCGATAGTCGGCGACCGCCTCCGCCGAGGCCGGCTCGAGCAACGGGAAGACGACGTATAGCAGATAGAAAAAGATCAACAGAATGGCGACGATGACACCGAAGCCGCCGATCATGACGCCGTGGCGGGCCATCCCGTCCTTGGCCATGCGCCAGCGGCGGCGGCGCGCCTGGGTGGCGGCGCTGATCCGGGACAGCGGCGATTCCGTAGCGGGTAACGGGCGGTTCATGTGGACGCATAGCATAGGCGCGCCATGTGACAGTACTGTTACAGTCCGGCCGGTCCTGGTTGCCGGTCGTACAAATCGGGCATAATGCCGGGGCCCTACGCCGCAGCGGCCCACCTCATGGACAGCCCCGATCTCAGCCAGCCCGGTCTCTACATCAATCGTGAAATCAGCCTGTTGGCATTCAACAGGCGGGTCCTGGAGCAGGCCCGGGACCGCAGCGTGCCACTGCTGGAGCGACTCAAGTTCCTGTGCATCTCCAGCACCAACCTGGACGAATTCTTCGAGATCCGGGTCGCCGGCCTGAAGGAGAAACTCGCCTCCGGCGCTACGGCCCCGGCCGGCCCGGACGGTCTGAGTCCACCGGAGGCGCTCGGCCAGATCAGGGCCACAGCCCACCGGCTGGTGGCGGAGCAATATCGCGTCCTCAACGACGAGCTGTTCCCGGCGCTGGCCACCGAACACATCCGCTTCCTGCGCCGCACCGAGTGGGCACCCAGGCAGGCCCAGTGGGTGCACCGGTTCTTCACCCACGAGCTGCTGCCGGTGCTGAGCCCGCTGGGTCTGGACCCGGCACACCCGTTCCCGCGCATCCTGAACAAGAGCCTGAACTTCATCGTCTCGCTGGAGGGCAAGGATGCCTTCGGCCGTTCCAGCCGGGTGGCCGTGGTGCAGGCACCGCGCTCATTGCCGCGGCTGATCCAGGTACCGCACAGCCACAGCCGCGGACCGCACGAATTCGTCTTCCTGTCATCGATCATTCATGCCCATGTCGGCGACCTGTTCCCCGGCATGAAGGTGACCGGCTGCTACCAGTTCCGGGTCACACGTAACAGCGACCTGTTCGTGGACGAGGAGGAGATCGAGGACCTGCTGCGGGCGGTCGAGGGCGAACTGCTGGCGCGCCGCTACGGCGATGCCGTGCGTCTGGAGGTGGCGGACAACTGCAGCGAGGCCATGGCCGATTATCTGCTGCACCAGTTCAAGCTGGGCGCCGACGACCTCTATCAGGTCCATGGCCCGGTCAATCTCAACCGGCTGCTGGCCATCTACGACCTGGTCGACCGCCCTGATCTGAAATATCCGCCGCTCACACCGTCGCGCCCTGCCCGGCTCGCGCCCGACATGAATCTGTTCGAGGCCATCCAGGCACGCGATGTGCTGCTGCATCATCCGTTCGAATCCTTCATCCCCGTGGTGGATTTTCTGCGCCAGGCCGCCGCCGATCCCGACGTGCTCGCCATCAAACAAACGCTCTACCGTACCGGTGCCGATTCCACGGTCGTCCAGGCGCTGGTCGATGCGGCACGGGCCGGCAAGGAGGTCACGGTGGTGATCGAGTTGCGGGCGCGTTTCGACGAGGAGGACAACATCAAGCTCGCCACCCGCCTGCAGGAGGCCGGTGCGCATGTGGTGTACGGCGTGGTCGGCCACAAGACCCACGCCAAGATGATCCTGGTCACACGCCGTGAGGAGCGCCGGCTGCGCCATTATGCGCACCTCGGCACAGGCAATTACCACGCGTACACGGCGCGGTTGTATACCGATTACGGCTTGTTCACCTGTGACAAGGCCATCGGCGCGGATGTGCACCGGGTGTTCCAGTTGCTGACCAGCCTCGGCCGCGGCAAGAAACTGAAGAAGATCATCCCGGCGCCCTTCAACCTGCACCGGGAACTGCTGCGGCTGATCGAGCGCGAGGCGGACAACGCCCGTGCCGGCAAGCCCGCGCGCATCATCGCCAAGATGAACGCGCTGATCGAACCACAGATCATCCGTGCGCTCTATCAGGCCTCGCAGGCCGGGGTGGAGATCGAGCTGATCGTGCGCGGTATCTGCTGTCTGCGCCCGGGCATACCCGGCGTATCGGACAACATCCGTGTGCGCTCCATCGTCGACCGCTTCCTGGAGCACACGCGGGTGTTCTACTTCCACAACGAGGGTGACTACGATCTCTATCTGTCCAGCGCCGACTGGATGGGGCGCAACTTCTTCCAGCGCGTCGAGGTGTGCTTCCCCATCGAAGACCAGAGTCTGCGCAAGCGTATCCTGCAGGAAAGTCTGGAGCTCTATCTGGCCGACAACACCCAGGCCTGGCTCCTCAACAAGGACGGGGAATACCGTCGCGCGAAGCCCAGCGGCGGCCACAAGCCGCGCAGCGCCCAGGCGACACTGCTGGAACAGCACACCATACCGGGCTGAGTGACGCCATCTCTCTGTCTACACCAGTCGCAGTACGGACGTAAAACCCCCGCTGCGACACCTTGCGTATCGTTCCGTATCTTTCCGTGGTCATCGACCTTTCACACCCACCACACCACGGCCAGACCCACGGCCAGGATCGTCGCCGTCGCCGCGGCCAGTCGCAGCCGCAGTGGCCGGCTGCCGAGCACCGCCACCATGCCCCATTTGAGGAGCAGATTGCAGAACGCGGCAATGGCGATGGCGGTCGCCGCCACGGCGAGGTCACCGCCCTGGCGCGCGTACTCGGTCATCGACAAGGTGATCGCATTGACGCCGGGGAGACCGGCGACGGCCGCCACCAGATACAGGCTCTCGACCGGTGCGTAGCGCTCGGTGAGCTTGACGATGGCGAGCACCAGCGCGAACAGCAGGCCGAAGCGCGACGCCGCCATGAGGCTGAACGGGTTCTTCACCTTCACCTGCTCGCTCTGCCCCACCGGCCAGCGACGCTGCGCACCCAGCCAGTAGAAGATGCCGGCCAACACGGCGGCCACCACGCCCATGGCGGCGAACGGCACCAGCACGTCTCTCACCAAGGGTGCATAGACGATGGCGACCGTGACCAGCACGCGCACGAACATCACCATCCACGCCAGCAGGATACCGGCCGCGAGGGTGTCGCTGGCCAGCGGGTCCGGATCGAGCCGGCTCTGGCGCGCGAAGGTCAGGCTGATCGCAGTCGACGACACCAGTCCGCCGGTGATGCCGGTGACGACGGTGCCGCGCGCCGGACCCAGCCAGCGCACCGCCACATAACCGACCAGCGACAGGCCTGAGATCAGGATCACCAGCAGCCACAACATGTAGGGGCTGAGCACTTGCCAAGGATCGATCGGCTGCGTCGGCAGCAGGGGCAGGACGATGAAGGTGGCGATGAGCAGCTTGAGGCCGGCGTACAGATCGTCGGTGCCGATCTTGCCCACCACTCCGTGCAGGGGTTGTTTGAAGGTCAGCACCGCGGTGGTGATGATACCGAGCGCCACCGCCATTTCCGCGTAGCCGTACATCACCGCGCCACCGAGCAGACAGACGGTGATCGCTGCGATCCCGGTGGTCAGCCCGGAGTCCGGCTGGATGCGGTTCTCCAGCAGGTAGCCGCTGACGATCACGATCGCCATCACCAGCACGGCAATGATGAACAACCACGGGGTATCGAGGTGCTGCGACAGCCAGGCACTGACCGCACCGACCTCGGCGAACAGAATGAAGGTGCGCAGGCCGCCAAAACTCTGCGGATGCTCCAGCGTCTTGAATTTCTCGCGCTCGATACCGACCAGTGCACCGATCAGCAACGCGATCAGGAAGTTCCGTACCACAAGGACATCGATCTCGAGCATGCCGCCCCTTCTCCCGCCGAGTATTGCCACGCCGCGCGCCCGTGCGGGGAACGCAGTCGATTGATCCTGGAGACATCCATTCAGCCGCAGCGACATGTGGAATGCCCGGCAACACCGGGGATACTCCTGCAGTGTCCACTCAGCGGCCACCGGGTGGTGAAGGCACCGCGGTGAGGCCTCTGCCCCGGGCCGCGTGTCCCCGGGTGATCCGGTAGTGAATGCAGCGTTGCGGATGATCCCAGAAAATCCCTGCAGGCGACACTTCGCCGGACAGGGGCCGCCCCGCTGACCGGGTTAGCGGCGACGCCGCGTCTCAGAAGACATCTGCACAACCGGGCACGGCGGTGGGGTATACGGTCAGCCGGCAGTGATTGGATTACGGCTGAGCGAGGAGTTCGATGACGGCATCGGCGGCCGAGCCACTGGATTGCGGGTTCTGGCCCGTGACCAGCCGGCCGTCAATCACGATGTTGTCGGTCCAATCGGCGGCCGGGACGAAGTCGGCACCCTGCGCGCGCAGGCGGCTCTCCAGCAGGAAGGGCATGGCCTGATCCAACTGCACGGCGCGCTCCTCGCTGTCGGTGAAGGCCGTGACCCTGCGACCCTGCACGAAGGCCGTGCCGTCGCGCAGCATCACCCCCACCAGGCAGGCCGGGCCGTGACAGATCGAGGCGATCACCTTGCCGCCCTCGGCGAACTCGCGCACCAGGCGCTGCACGTGCGGGTTGTCGGGGAGATCGAACATGGTGCCGTGGCCGCCGGGGAAGAAGATCGCGGCGAAGTCCCGCGCGCTGACATCGGCATCCAGCCGGCGCGTATCGCGCAGTGCCGCCCGGGCGGCCTCGTTCTCCGCGCCGGTCGCGTCGTAGTCTTCCAGGCTGCGCGCGTCGATGGGCGTATCCCCGCCACGCGGGCTGGCGACGGAGACGGTATACCCGGCGGCGCGGAACTTGGTGAAGGGCAGCGCGAACTCCTCGAACCACAGACCGGTCGGGTGGTCGGCATCGATGCGGTCGTGACTGGTGACGACCATCAGAATAGCGGGTGAAGACATACGGCACCTCCAATAACGGTCATTCGTGCTGTGGACCCCGGTCCGAAGGGCGCTGGCTTAACCCCTGTTGGCCACGGAAACACACGGAACAACACGGAAAAAGGCTCATTCCATAAAACCCGAAAACCAAGCCGTGGGTGAGGACCCTGGGGTTCCATCGTGAATTCTTTCCGTATCATTCCGTGTGCTTCCGTGGCCAACAAGGGTTTTAGTACGTGTCATCAGGGTCCGGCCGGCTTGATCTTGGTCAAGTCGGATTCGCGTAATTCCTGATTGAATTACTCTGGTATTCGTCCGGCGACGGAGCTTGGATCCGCCGGCGGCGACCGCCGATCCCATCCGCGTCACTGAGGAGGCATCATGTCCGAATCGCACCTGCGTATCCTTTCTGAGCAGACCTATCCCTTCGACGCCCGCGGTGTCGCCAAACGCTTTCGGCATGCGGCGATCTTTGGTGCGCTCGATTCCCTGCATCCTGGCGAGACCATGCGCTTCACCAACGACCACGATCCGATCCCCTTGCTGCAGCAGCTGCAGCAGCGCTATGGCACCGCCATCAGCATCAACTACATTACGCGCGAACCGGGAACGATCGTCATCGACTTTGCCCGTCAGTAGCCTGCCTGAGGAGTTTCGGCCACCGGCGTGACCAGACCTTTGCGCGCCAATCCATCGAGCAGCAGGTGCAGATAAATCAGGCCACCATACGGGCGCCATGGCTTGAGGACGCGCTGCACACCGTCGTAATCGAGCGCGCGCGTACGCTGTAACCAGCGGTGCAGGTTGTTGCGCGCGCCGACGTCGTCGCCGGGAAAGACGTGCGTGCGGCCGAGCCCGCGTAACAGTACATACTCCGCGCTCCAGCGACCGATACCCCGCAGCGCGCACAGGTGCTCCACGGCCGCGGCGTCATCGTCCGCCGTGAGGCGCTCGAGGTCCACCTCGCCCCGGACCACGCCACGCGCCACGTCGATCACGGTCTGGGCCTTGTGGCGACTGAAGCCGAGCGCCCGCAGGCTGTCCACCCGGCGCCGGGCCAGACCCGCCGGCACGGGGAAGGCATGGCCGTCGGCGGCGCGTGCGCCGAAGCGCTGTGCCAGACGGTTGAGCAGCAGGATGCCGACGTGGAGGCTGAGCTGCTGACAGGCGATGGCATTGACCAGCGCCTCGAACGGTGTGGTGAAACGCGGCGGCTTGAAGCCACGAAAGCGCTGGGCCAGCGGCGCCAGCCATGGGTCATCGTGGGCCAGGGCGTAGAACGCCCCGAGGTCGATGTCGAGCCCCAGCAGACGCTGCAACGCCGCCGTCACGCTCGACTTGACGTCACCCGCGCCGTGCCCGGTCTCGACCCGCACGAGCAGCTGCGGCGTTTCTGGCGATCCCCGCTGCGTGACTTCGATCCCGGCCGCGGTGGCGCCGACCGGCAGGACGCGACGGTAGCTGTGACCATCCCACCGATCCACGAGATTGTGGGGCTGACGGCGCAGCGCCCATACCGTCAGATCCAGCCGGAAGGGCGGCCGCGGTTCCAGCATGAATCGGTATCGCGCCACGACCTCTCCTCAGGCGGGCCCCCGCAGGCTGCCGGGCAGGCGACCAGACTGGCCGCGCATCTACGCAGCCACAGCCGTACACCCGCGACGTGCTCAGCCCGGGATACGTCCCTTGAGTGCCTGCGGACTCAGCGTCTCGCGCCCGGCGATCAGTTCCCGCGCCGCGGCGACCTGATCCCAGGTATTCCACAGCAGCACCCCGCGCACCTGTCCGTCCCGCAGGTAATAGACGACGCCCTTGCGGAACGGCTCCTGCCAGTCCTCGACGATCTCCATGTCGCTGCCGAACTCGCCCACCGCCTCGTAGCCGAGATCGAACAGGTCGGAATAGAAATACGGCAGGTGCTCATACTGGTCGGTACGTCCGGCCATGTTGCGACCCGCCATCGCGCCCATGGTATTGGCATTGTCCTCGTGCTCGACCCGCCGCCGCATATCGAGTATGGGGCTGTACACATTGGCGACGTCGCCGGCGGCATAGATATCGGGACGGGACGTGCGCAGGAACGCATCGACCCGGATGCCGTTGTCCACCTCGAGACCCAGGGTCTTCGCCAGGCCGATCTCCGGCTGGATGCCGATACCGGCGATCACTGCATCCGCCGTCAGCGCCGTGCCGTTGCCGGTCGTCACCGTGCTCGTTGCGCCGGCCTTTGTGATGCCCGCCACCGTCTCGCCCGGCAACAGCGTAACGCCCTTCTCACGGTAGTAGTCGTTCAGAAACGCCGCCAGACTGGGCGGGTAGATGCGTGCCCCGATGCCGGCATCGGGGAACACCATGCTCACGGCGCAGCCGTTGCTGGCCAGGGCCGCGGCGATCTCCGAGCCGATGAAGCCACCACCGATGACGACGAATCGGGCCTTGCGGTCGCATAGCGCACGCACGCGCTGATAATCGTCCAGGGTGCGGTAGTAGATCACGTCGTCAGCGGCGAATGGCAGATGGCGCGGCACGCCCCCCGTGGCGAGCAGCAGCTTCTCGTAGACATGCACATCGCCACGACTGTCGCTGACACGGTGGGCCGTGGGATCGCCATTCAGTGCCCGGGTCTCCAGGCGCAGGTCGACGCCGGCAGCGTCCGTCTTGCGCCAGATCGACTCGAGTGGCTTACCGGCCCAGAGTTTCTTTGATAAGGGCGGGCGATCGTAGGG
>JAIOJV010000019.1 GCA_019911805.1 Gammaproteobacteria bacterium | reverse complement strand
GGAGTGTAACGGGCGCAGGCCGGGGCCAGGTGCGCAAGGCCGCGCCCGACCTACGGTCTGGCTTTCTCCCGCCGCTGGCGGACCACTTCGTACAACAGCACCCCGGTCGCCACTGAGACATTCAGGCTTTCGACGCAACCGGCCATGGGGATGTGCACCAGACCGTCACAATGTTCCCGGGTCAGGTGCCGCAGGCCACTGCCCTCGGCGCCCATCACCAGGGCCACGGAACCGGTGAAATCAATGTCATAGAGTGATGCCTCGGACTCCCCCGCGGCACCGTAGACCCACAGACCGGCGGCCTGCAGAGCGCGTAGCGTGCGGGCGAGATTGGTGACGGTGAACAGTGGCAGGTGCTCGGCCGCTCCGCAGGCGACCTTGCGCACCACCGGGGTCAGCCCGGCGGATCTGTCCTTGGGTAGGATCACCGCCTGTACGCCGGCCGCGTCGGCGGTGCGCAGGCAGGCACCCAGATTGTGAGGGTCCGTGACACCGTCCAGCACCAGCACGAGGGCCGGCGGCGCTAGCGCGAGCAGAAAGTCGTCGAGCTGCCGCTCGCCGCCGGCCTCGACCGCCGGCACCTCCAGCACCACGCCTTGATGGCGGGCGCCGCCCAGCATCCGATCCAGTTCACGGCGCGCTACCCGCTCCGCCGTGATGCCGCGTGCCGCCAGCTCCTCGATGAGCGCACTCAGACGCGGGTCGTGCCGTCCCTCCTGCACCCAGGCCCGTTGAACCCGGCCGCCCTGGCGGAGCAGTGCGCGTACCGCGTGCAGCCCGTAGACACGCTGGCCTTCAGCCATGGAGGGCGGTCATCTCCACGACGCACGCGCCACTGCATGGCCCGGTAACCAGGCCGACCGCTGCAGACACACCATCCGCTACCCGTTCACCGGAAGAGACCAGCCCCGGTCGTTCATTCGCAGAGCACTTCCTCAGCGCCATGAAGCGGGTGTGGTCTGCAGCGGCGGCGACTCGTAGGCGCGCTGCTCCTGACCTTCGACGATCGGTTTGACGAACAGCTCGACACGCCGGTTCAATTGGCGGCCGGCCTCCGTCGCATTGCTCTCGCGTGGCTCGGTCTCGCCGCGGCCCTCGGCCCGCAGGCGTTCACGCATGACACCGGCGGTGCCCGCCAGGTAGTCCACCACGGCTTGCGCACGCTGCTCGGAGAGGCGCTGATTGTAGGCATCCGAACCGACGCTGTCGGTGTGACCGACGACGTGGACGACAGACCGATCGTAGCGCTTGAGCACCTCGGCGACCTTGTCCAAGGTCGGACGAAAGGCTGGTTTGATGGCGGCGCTGCCGAAATCGAAGGACACCTCGTTGGCAATGTCGATCTTCAGGGTCTCATCCTGGAGGCGTTCGATCTCGATCTGATTCCGACGCTGTTCCTCGGCCAGGGCCGTCTCGAACTCCTTCTGCTGATTGTCCATGTAGTGACCGACCCCGCCACCCGCAATCGCACCCACCGCCGCGCCCACGAAACGCCCCGATTTACCGTCCAACTGATGTCCCAGAATCGCACCAGCGACCGCGCCCACTGCGGCCCCGGTCTTGGCGCGCTTGTTGGGGTCATCGGCCGCACACCCCGCCAACGCGATGGCCACTGCAACTACCATTACCCGTTTTGCACCGAGATACTTCATGTCGCCTGCCCTCCCTTCTTCTTGCGCACCCGTGTGGTCGAACGCGAGCCGCGCGATTTGCGCTTGCGCGTTGCGACCGCACGACCTTGTTTCTGTTCCAATGCCTCCACCAATTCGAAATCCATCTTGCGTTCGTCCAGATCCACCCGCATGACCTTCACCGTGATGCGGTCCGCCAGACGATACGTGGTACCGGTGCGTTCGCCGCGCAAGCGGTGTCCGGCCGGATCGAAATGATAGTAATCATTCTTCAATGTGGCCACATGCACCAGGCCTTCAACGTAGATGTCGGCGAGCTCGACAAAGATACCGAACGAGGTCACGCCGCTGATGATACCGGTGAATTCCTCACCGACCCGGTCCAGCATGAATTCGCACTTGAGCCAATCGACGGCGTCCCGTGTGGCCTCATCGGCCCGCCGCTCGGTCATCGAGCAGGCCTCACCAAGCGTCTGCATGTCAGTGACGGAGTAGCGGAAATTCACCGCGGGCCCGCCGGCGAACATGCGCCCCAAGGTGCGCTTCAGCAAGCCCTTGTCGGCACTGGCACGCAGCACATGCCGGATCGCGCGATGTGCCAGCAGATCCGGGTAGCGGCGGATCGGTGAGGTGAAATGCAGGTACTGCGGCAGCGCCAGGCCGAAATGCCCGGTATTCTCCGGTGCATAACGGGCCTGTGACAGTGAACGCAGCATCACCGTCTGGATGAGATGCGCATCCGGACGCTTCTGGATGGATGCCAGCAGTTCCGCGTAGTGCTGCGGCTCCGGCTTATCGCCGCCGCGCAGACTCAGACCGAGTTCACCGAGCAGTGAGCGCAGCGCCTCGATTTTTTCCAGCTTCGGGCCTTCGTGCACGCGGTAGAGAGTCGGCATCTTGTGCTTGGCGAGGAAACGGGCACTGGCGACGTTTGCCGCGATCATGCATTCCTCGATGAGCTTATGTGCATCGTTGCGCTCTACCGGCATGATACGCTCGATCTTGCGGTCGGGGCCGAAGACGATACGGGTCTCAGTGGTCTCGAAATCGATGGCACCGCGCCGGCTGCGCTCCTTGCGCAGTACCTTGTAGAGACGGTGCAGTTCCTCGAGGTGCGGCACCAGGTCGGTGAGGCGTTTACGCTCATCGCGGTCACGTTCCACCACCACCTTGGCAACCTCATCGTAGGTCAGGCGTGCATGCGAACGCATCAGGCCTTCCAGGAAGCGCGAGCGGGTGATACGCCCATCGTCGCTTATGTACATCTCGCAGACCATGCACAGACGGTCCACCTGCGGGTTCAGTGAGCACAGGCCGTTCGACAGAATCTCCGGCAGCATCGGGATCACGCGCTCGGGAAAGTACACCGAATTCCCGCGTGCCTGGGCCTCGCGATCCAGCGCCGTACCGTGTTCGACGTAATGCGAGACGTCGGCGATGGCGACCAGCAGCCGCCAGCCCTTGGACTTGCGCTCACAGAACACGGCATCGTCGAAGTCGCGCGAATCCGCGCCGTCGATGGTCACCAGCGGGATCGCACGCAGGTCCTCGCGGCCGCGCGTGTGCGCGTCCAGCACCTCGGGATCCAGGGTCGCAATCTCGTCCTGCACCGCGGCCGGCCAGGCCAGCGGCAGGTCGTGGCTGCGGATGGCGATATCGATCTCCATGCCGGGCGCCATGTGGTCACCCAGTACCTCGGAGACACGCCCGATGGGCGGGGCGCGGAAGGTCGGCTGCTCGGTGATGTCGACGGTGACGATCTGTTCCTGGCGCGCACCGCCACGAAAGTCACGGGGAATGGAGACGTTCTGGGTGATGCGTTTGCTGTCGGGGACGACGAAGCTCACGTCGTTCTCACAGTAGAAGCGCCCGACCACACGGTGGGTGTTGCGCTCCAGCACCTCGATGACCGCGCCTTCGCGGCGGCCGCGATGATCCAGGCCCGTGACCCGCGCCACCGCGCGGTCGCCGTGGAACAGCCCGCGCATCTGGCGCGGCGACAGGAACAGGTCGCCGCTGGCATCGTCGGGTACCAGAAAGCCGAAGCCGTCAGGATGACCGATGACCCGGCCGATCACCAAGTCGAGTTTCTCGACCAGGCAGTAATCCTTGCGGCGGTTGCGTACCAGCTGGCCGTCGCGCTCCATGGCGTTCAGGCGGCGGCGCAGCGCCTCAAGGTCCTCATCGTCGGTCAGACCGAAGGCGTCGGCGAGCCGTTCACGCGCCAGCGGCACGCCCTGCTCGGTCAGCTTTTCGATAATGAGCTCCCGGCTGGGAATGGGGCGTGCGTACTTCTCGGCCTCACGGGCCGCATAGGGATCCTGGTCTGTCCAGGTTGGCTTCTTGGGGGGGCGTTTTTTGCTCATAATCTTCTTTGAAATGATAACCCGGAAGGTCGCCTCGGCCTGCGTTGACAAGGGCTGCCGCGCCGGGTAAAGTGCGCGGCTCTCGGGCCCGAGGGGCCCCGCCCACCTGCCGAGGTGGCGGAATTGGTAGACGCGCTAGTTTCAGGTACTAGTGGGGCGACCCGTGGAGGTTCGAGTCCTCTCCTCGGCACCATGTTGAAACAACCCGCATGCAGCGCAACGCCATGCGGGTTTTTTCGTTTCCGGATCCGGTGGAGCCGCATCCGGGCGATTGCCATCCCCCACACCCGCGCAACCGGTCGAACGGATTGCGCGCCGCGCGGCGAACACTGCCGTTCAACCGTCAAACGGATGCCGCAGGATGATGGTGTCCACACGGTCCGGGCCGGTCGAGATGATGTCGATCGGGCAGCCGACCACGTCCTCGATACGCCGCAGATAGGCCTTGGCGTTGGCCGGTAGTCGCTCGTAGTCGCGCACGCCCACGGTCGATTCCTGCCAGCCCGGTACCTCCTCATAGATCGGTTCGCAGGTGGCGAAGGCCTCGGTGCCGATGGGCGGGGCCAGGCGGTCTTCGTCACCGCAACGGTAGCCTACGCACAGGCGGATGGTATCCAGGCCGTCGAGGACATCGAGTTTGGTGATACACAGACCGGTGGTGCTGTTCAGTTCGTTGGCACGGCGCAGGGCGACGGCATCGAACCAGCCGCAACGGCGCGGCCGACCGGTGGTCGAGCCGAACTCGTGACCGCGCCTGGCCAGATGATCGCCCATTTCATCGAACAACTCGGTCGGAAACGGACCGGCACCAACGCGCGTCGTGTACGCCTTGGTAATGCCCAGAATATAGTCGAGATGGCGCGGTCCCACCCCGCTGCCGGTGCAGGCACCGCCGGCGGTGGTGTTCGATGAGGTCACGAATGGATAGGTGCCGTGATCGATATCGAGCAGCGCACCCTGCGCACCCTCGAACATCACGTTGTCACCGTTGCGGCGGCACTGTGCCAGAATTTCCGGGACGTCGCCGACCATGGCCTGCAGCTCGTCGGCCATGCCGAGGGCCTCATCCAGAGTCTGTTGGAAGTCGACCGGGGCACACTTGAAGTAATTGACGAGTACAAAGTTGTGGTAATCCAGCACCTCACCGAGCTTGGCGGCAAACCGCTCACGCTGGAACAGATCACCCAGGCGCAGGCCACGACGTGAGATCTTGTCTTCATAGGCTGGCCCGATACCGCGACCGGTGGTACCGATGGCGGCCTTGCCGCGTGCCTTCTCGCGGGCATGATCGAGCGCGACATGGTGGGGCAGGATCAGGGCACAGGCCTCGCTGATCTTGAGACGCTCGCGTGCCGGCACGCCGTTACCTTCCAGCATGCGGATCTCCTCGAACAGCGCTGCGGGCGACAACACCACGCCATTGCCGATCAGGCACTGCACGTTGTCGCGCAGGATACCCGAGGGGATCAGGTGCAGCACCGTCTTCCTGCCGTCGATCACCAGCGTGTGCCCGGCGTTGTGACCGCCCTGAAAACGCACGACCGCTGTGGCGCGCTCGGTGAGCAGATCGACCACCTTGCCCTTGCCCTCGTCACCCCACTGGGTACCGATTACCACCACGTTCTTGCCCATCGACCTGCGTACTCCCATCCTCGTGCGCATGCATTACAACATGCAGCGATTATCTGATTTCAGTTCCGTTTTCACCACGAAGGACACAAAGGACACGCAGCAAACAAATACTACCGAAGCAGAACATCTGCAGGACTGTCACTGCCCGATACGAACCGGCTGTTTACTTGCTCACCAACTTCGTATCCTTTGTGCCCTTCGTGGTTAAAGATTCACAACGACCCAAGCACCACCCTGCTCCACCAGTTCGCGGTCGCAGCCCATCGCGTGCGCGCCGCCGGTCTGACCGGGCAGCGCGGCGATGACGCACTCGCCGGCCGCACGCAGCTCGGCGATCGCGTCGACCAGGGCGGAGGCGTCCGAGGCCGGCGCAAATACCGCGCCGCGCGGCGCCTCGCCGGTCGCCGGCGACAGTGCCATCAGCGTGCGCAGGTCCGCCGAAAAACCCGTCGCCGGACGCGCCCGCCCGAACACTGCGCCGATGCTGTCGTAACGCCCGCCGCGGGCGATCTCCTGTCCGCTGCCCGGCGTAAAGGCGGCGAACACCACGCCGGTGTGGTACCCATACCCGCGCAGTTCCGCGAGATCGAAGTGCAAGGGGAGCTGTGGCCAGCGGGCCTGCACCCGCGCCGCAATGGCGACGAGGTTGTCGAGTGCCGCCGCCACTGCGTCGCCGGCACCGGTCAGCACCGTTTGCGCCTGTTCCAACACTTCGGCCCCGCCATGCAGAGAGGCGAGCCGCGCCAGGCGTTCACGCCATTCCGACGCGGCACCGAAGGATACCAGCAGCGGTTCGATCTCCGGCAGCGCCTTGCGCTGTAGTACATCGAAGAGATCGGCCTCCTGCTCCGCCGTCAGCCCGGCGCCAAGCGCCAGGGCGCGGAAGATGCCGACGTGCCCGAGGTCCAGATGCACCTGCAGGCCAGTCACCGTCAGCGTCTCCAGCATCAGATTGAGGATCTCCAGATCGCTCTCGATGCCCGCATGACCGAACAGTTCGCAGCCGACCTGCAACGGGCTGCGCGATCCGGCGAAACCGTTCGGCAGCGCATGCAGTACGCTGCCGAGATAGCACAGGCGCACCGGCTCATCGCGTTTGAGCGCATGGGCGTCGATACGCGCCGCCTGCGGCGTCATATCGGCGCGCACCCCCAGCAGCCGGCCACTCAACTGATCGGTCAGCTTGAAGGTCTGCAGGTCCAGATCGTGGCCCGCGCCGGTCAGCAGCGATGTCAGATACTCGACCAGCGGTGGGATGATCAGGCCGTAACCCCAGGTGCGATAGACGTCCAACAACCGCCGCCGCAGCGCCTCCAGACGCCAGGCCTCGTCGGGCAGCATCTCACCGACGCCTTCCGGCAGCAGCCAGTGGTCGATCCCGCTCATCATCCCAACCGTTCCCAATCCATTCAGCGCACCAGATACAGCAACGCGACACCCGCCAGCATGCTGACCAGGCCCATGATCCTCAGGCTGCGGTCGTTCAGCTCCCCGAGGGTCTGCAGGGTGCGCCGCAGCCCCGCCGGGCTCAGGAAGGGCAGGAGGCCCTCGATCACCAGCATCAACGCCAACGCCGCGAGCAGATCGTCAAACATGGTCAAATCTGCCTCCCATGCCCGCAACGCGGCACGGGCTTACCCACAAAAAAGCCGGGTCGCCGTGCCGGCGCCCGGACTTGGCCGCCGCCGCGATCCTCTGGCCTCACCAGACAGGAAGCCCCGATCTACGCACGACCCCGGTCTACCCAGTATGCCGACGGTGACCGGAATCCACTGCCTCGAACCGCGTGGGTGCCCGCCGGCGTGGTGATGACGGCGCACGGACCACGCAGGGGTTCCCTACTTCTGCGCCTGGTCAGTCTTGAAGTACCGGAAGAATTCACTATCCGGCTCGAGCACCAGCAGATCACCGCCGCCGAATGCGTCTTCGTAGGCGTTCAGACTCCGATAGAAGGCATAGAACTCCGGGTTCTTGTTGTAGGCCTCGGCATAGATGTCCGTCGCCTTGGCGTCGCCTTCACCGCGGACCCGCTCGGCGTCGCGGTGGGCCTCGGCCAAGATCACCTCCCGCTGGCGATCGGCATCCGCGCGGATGCGCTCGGAGGCCTCGAAGCCGCGTGACCGGAAATCCTTGGCCACGCGCGTGCGCTCCGCTTCCATGCGCCGGTAGACCGCGGCGTTAACGTCCTGGGGCAGTTCGACGCGCTTGATACGCACATCGACGATGGTGATACCCAACTCCTTCGCCTGGACACTGACATTGCCGGCGAGAACGCCCATGATCTGACCGCGCTCACCGGAGACCACTTCATTGAGGGTACGCTTGGAGAACTCGCCGCGCATGCCATCCTTGACGATCTGCTCCAGGCGCAGGCGTGCCTGCAGCTCGTCGCCGAGCACCGCCGTATAGAAGCGCGACAGGTCGCCGATGCGCCACTTGACGAAGGAGTCGACGATGACGTTCTTCTTCTCCGCCGTCAGGAAACGCTCCGGCTGGACATCCAGCGTGAGCACACGCGCATCGAACTTACGCACATTGTTGATGAACGGGATCTTGAAGTGCAGACCCGGTTCGAAATCTGCACGCACGATCTCACCAAGACGGAACAGCACGGCACGTTCCCATTCGTAGACCGTGAATACCGAGAACGATCCGACGAACAGCATCGCCAGCAGGACCAGCACACCTATCATCTTATTGGAGGACATCAGCGCGGCTCCCGGGAACGTCGTGTATCGGTGCGGTTATTCGCACCCTGCGGCCCGACCGTCGACGCCTCGCCCGTGTTGCTCTCGGCAAAGCGCCGCGAGGGTATGGCGGCAGCACCCTGCAGCATCTGGTCGAGCGGCAGGTACAACAGGTTGTTACTCTTGGATACGTCCATCGTGACCTTGCTGCTGTTGGCCAGAACCTGCTGCATGGTATCCAGATAGAGGCGCTTGCGAGTGACTTCCGGTGCCTTGCTGTATTCGGTCAACACCTGTTCGAAGCGGCTGGATTCACCTTCGGCCTTGGCGATCACACTGAGCTTGTAACCATCGCCCTCTTCCAGCACACGCGCCGCGGCACCGCGCGCGCGCGGGATGATGTCGTTGGCATAGGCCTCCGCCTCGTTCTTCTGCCGCACCTCGTCCTCGCGCGCCTTGATGGCGTCGGCGAAGGCGTCCTGTACCTCTTCGGGCGGCTGGGCGTCCTGCAGGTTCACGGTGGTCACCAGCAGCCCGGCATTGTACTGGTCGAGAATACCCTGGATCAGTTCCTTGGATTGCATCGCCACCTCGCTACGGCCCTCGGTGAGCACGAAATCCATGTTGCTCTTGCCTACGACCTCGCGGATAGCGCTCTCGGTCACCTGCTTGAGGGTGACATCGGGATCGCGCACCATGAACAGATACTCACGCGGATCCTTTACCTGATATTGCACGGCGATGCGGATGTCGATGATATTTTCGTCACGGGTCAGCATCAGCGCCTCGCTCGGCACGCTCACCTGGCCGCTGCCACCGGCGCCAGAACGATAGCCCACCTCGACGAAGCGGCGCTGCCCGACGTCGACGATCTGTACTTGTTCGATAGGGAACGGGATATGCCAGTGCGGGCCCGGCATGGTGACTTCGCTGAATTGGCCGAACCGCAAGACGACACCGCGCTTGCCTTCCTGGACGATATAGATGCCGAAGGCCAGCCACGCGATCACGGCCGCGACCACGATCAGGCTGAGCGCGTATTTACCGCCGCCACCCACGCCGCCGTTTCCACCACCGCCCTTGCGACCACCGAACAGGCCCCCCACCTTGGCCTGCATCTTGCGGACGATCTCGTCGAGATCAGGCGGGCCCTGATCACCGCCGCGCCCACCCCACGGGTCTTTACCGCCACCCGGTTCGTTCCAAGCCATTGAACATGCTCCATCTAGGACGATCGTAGGCGCCGCCGGGCCAGCCCGGTCGGGACGCAAGGCGCCTGAGTATCAGGAATCGAGATTCTGTTGTCGAATCCGCCGGGGGTTCGCACCCGCCCCGCTGCAGACCGTGCCGCCGCTCACCGGCGTGTGCGCAAGTGTATCGAAGCGCCAGATTTTATGGGGCTTTGGCCGCGCCCGCAAGGAGGGGCGCCAGACACGGCCAAATGGTTGCTGCCCGGGACACGGACGCCCGCCCGCCACCGAGGCCTGTACGGCCCGGGGACATGGATTCATCGGTGCCATCAGCCGGTCCGCGCCGCTTCGCCGGACGGCCGTGCCGCCAGTGCCGCGTCGATCCCCTGGCGGGCGCACAGACGCTCGAGGTCTGCGGCGGGGAGCGCCAGCTCCAACCATGTGGCGCCGCCATCCTCGAACCGCTCCTCGCGGACCGCACCGATACGGAACAGTTCCGAGCGTAGCCGCCCACTCCCCGGGGGCAGGCGCAACCAGCCGCGTGCCGCCGGCCCCTGCAGCAACTCGCTCAAGGCGGCGATCAGCAGGTCCAGGCCTGCACCCGTCAGCGCGGAGACCCAGACACGTACCGGCCGCCCCTGCGGATCGCGCTCCAGGCGCGGCGCCTCGTCCGGCAGGCGGTCGAGCTTGTTGTATACCAGTAGCTGCGGCACGTCTGCCGCACCGACGTCCCGCAGCACCTGATCGACCTGACCGATGCGCTCCAGGCGCGCCGGGTCGCTGGCGTCGACCACATGCAGGAGCAGATCTGCCGCGCGCGTCTCCTCGAGCGTGGCACGGAAGGCCGCGACCAGATCGTGCGGCAGATGCTGAACGAACCCGACGGTGTCGGACAGTATGACCGGCCCCATCTCCGGCAGCTCCAGGCGCCGCAGGGTCGGGTCCAGAGTGGCGAACAACTGATCGGCGGCGTAGACCTCGGACCCCGTCAGCGTGTTGAACAAGGTCGATTTGCCGGCATTGGTATAGCCCACCAGGGACACCGTGGGCAGCTCCGCCCGGGTGCGTGCGCGGCGCCCCTGCGCACGCTGCCGCTGCACCTTCTCCAGCCGCCGGTGCAGTTGTTTTATCCGCGCACCCAGCAACCGGCGGTCGGTTTCCAGCTGAGTCTCACCGGGACCGCGCAGCCCGATACCGCCCTTCTGCCGCTCCAGATGGGTCCAGCCGCGCACCAGCCGGGTCGAGAGATGCTGCAACTGTGCCAGCTCGACCTGCAGCTTGCCTTCGAAGGAACGCGCGCGCTGGGCGAAGATGTCCAGGATGAGACCGGTTCGATCGAGCACCCGGCACTGCAACAGCCGCTCCAGATTGCGCTCCTGACTGGGAGACAGCGTATGGTTGAACAACACCAGTTCGGCACCCGTCTCGGTCACGCGCGCGCGCACCTCCTCGGCCTTGCCGGTACCGATGAAATATTTGGAATCGGGCGCGGCCCGGGAGGCCGTGACAATCCCGACCGGGTCTGCCCCGGCAGATTTAGCCAGCTCGGAGAATTCCTGCAGATCCTCGGGTTCCCGGTCGCCCGCAAAGTCGACGTGCACCAGGACAGCCAGTTCATCGCTGCGGAGATGATCAGACAATCATGCCCCCCTGCGCGGCATCATCGCGATCAAGCATTACCCGGTTCCGGCCCGGCGGCTTCATCATTGCTGATGATGCGCACATTGCGCGCGGGCACGACCGTGGAAATGGCGTGCTTGTACACCATTTGGCTGACGCTGTTCTTCAACAGCACGACGAATTGATCGAATGACTCGATCTGACCCTGCAACTTGATTCCATTCACCAGGTAGATCGATACCGGCACCCGCTCCTTGCGCAAGGTATTCAGAAAGGGTTCCTGCAAAGATTGTCCACGTGCCATTTCACTTCTCCTTCTTCTTATGTCTGCCAAGAGCCCTCTCCAGTCTTTGCATGTCCAGTACATGCGCTTGAATGGACAGGCCTTTCCGCGTGCCGTAAGGTTCGTAACTGCATCTCAGCCTCATTCGATCAAAGTGTAGCATAGTCAGTTCCATAGCCTGCCCACAAGCCCGGCCTGCGCAAGGATATGCACCGTTCTGTCCAGCAAGCGGGGCGACTCGCCATCCAGCCAGATCACGTCCTCATCACCTCGCAGCCAGGTCAGTTGACGCTTCGCGTACTGGCGCGTGGCAATGATCGCACGCGCGCGCATCTGCGCATGATCGAGCTCGCCCGCCAGGTACTGCCATACCTGCCGGTACCCCACGGCGCGCATCGAGGGCAGCTGTGGCCCGAGATCACCGCGCCGGTACAGACGCTCCACCTCCGCAATAAAACCCTGCTCGAGCATTTGTCCGAAACGCGCCTCGATGCGATGCCACAGCACCGCTCGGTCCGGTGGCGCGACGGCCAATTTCAACAGCCGTTGCGGGGCGCCGTCCTTGACCTCCTCCGCAAAGTGCGCGCTCAGCGGCCGACCACTCAGTTCAAACACCTCGAGCGCACGCTGAATCCGCTGCGGATCATTCGGATGGATGCGCCGTGCCGCTTCCGGATCGACCTCCGCGAGGCGCGCGTGCAATGCCGCCAACCCCTGTTGCCGCGCCTCGGCATCGAGCCGCGCACGCACCCCACTATCGGCATCCGGCAAGGCCGCCAGCCCCCGTTGAAGGGCACGGAAATAGAGCAGGGTGCCACCCGTCAGCAGGGGTAGACGTCCGCTCTGGTCGATTTGTTCCCTCTCCCGCAGACAATCTTGGCGAAAGCGGGCGGCGGAGTAGCGCTCAGCGGGGTCGAGAATGTCAATCAGTCGGTGCGGGGCGATACGCAACACGGCGGCATCGGGCTTGGCCGTACCGATATCCATGCCGCGGTACACCAGGGCCGAGTCGACGCTGATGATGTCGAAGGGGAAACGCTTGACGAGCTCGACCGCCAGGCCGGTCTTGCCCGCGGCCGTCGGACCCATGATGCACAGCGATGGCAACGGCGCACGCACGGTGGCAGCGTCACTGACCGCGCAGGAACAGCCGGTCGAGGTCCTCGAGCCGCAGCTGCACCCAGGTCGGGCGGCCGTGGTTGCACTGGCCGCTGCGCTCGGTGCGCTCCATGTCGCGCAGCAGCGCATTCATCTCGGCGACCGACAGCTGCCGGTTGGCGCGCACCGAACCGTGGCAGGCCATGGTCGCGAGTACGGCATTATGTGCCTCGCGCAAGCGTGTGCTGACGGTATGTGTGCTCAGGTCCGAGAGCACGTCGCGGACCAGGGCCGCGGCATCGGCGTGCCGCAGCAGCGCCGGCACCTCCCGCACCACCAGCCGTTCCGGCCCGAGACGGCCCACCTCGAAGCCGAGTTCCGCGAACACCGGCGCGGCCTCCTCCGCCAGGGTCGCCTCGCGCTCGCTGACGGTCAGCGTCACCGGCACCAGCAGCGGCTGGGCGCGGATGCCCTCGCCGGCATAGCTGCGCTTGAGTCCTTCGTAGGTGATGCGCTCATGGGCGGCATGCATGTCGACCAGTACCAGGCCGTGGGCATTCTGCGCGAGGACATAGATGCCGCGCAGTTGGGCCAGCGCAAACCCGAGCGGCGGCAGCCCGGCTGGCGTCTCCGGCGAGGCCGCTGCCGTCGTCTGCGCGAGCTGCCCACCCGCCGGCAGCGGCGCCGGCTGCGGATGCAGCGCGGCATAGGCCGTCAACTGTTCCGCCACCGTCAGGGCCATGGGCTGCTGGTGGGCGCTGCCGCCGGATGCTGCGGCGCGCGCTGGCGACACGGATTCCCGTACAGCGGGCACACCGGGGCCGCTGCGCGCCAGCGCCTCGTGCAGCGAACGAAACAGGAAATCGTGCACCAGCCGGCTGTCGCGAAAGCGCACTTCGTGCTTGGCCGGGTGCACGTTCACGTCCACCGTCGCCGGGTCCAGTTCGAGGTACAACACGAAGGCCGGGTGGCGGCCGTGAAACAGCACATCCTGATAGGCCTGCCGCACGGCATGGGCGATGAGCTTGTCACGCGCCATACGGCCGTTGACGAAGAAATATTGCAGATCGGCCTGACTGCGCGAGAAGGTCGGCTGTGCAATCCAGCCGGACAGGCGCAGGTCGACCGCCGCCTGCTCGACGTGCAGGCTCTGCTCGATGAAGGGCTGGCCGCATAGCCTGGCGACCCGCTGCTCGCACTGCGCGCGCGTCGCGGCGGCCGGCAACCGCCAGACCTGTCGCTGATTGTGGCTGAGGGCGATGTCGATGCTAAAGCGGCTCAGCGCGATGCGCCGCACCACGTCCTCGATGTGCTTGAACTCGGTGGTGTCGCCGCGCAGAAACCTGCGCCGCGCCGGCGTATTGAAGAACAGGTCGCGGATCTCGACCGTGGTGCCGGGTGGATGCGCAGCCGGCTCCGGGGTCTGGATCCGACCCGAGCCATCGCCACGCACACACCAGCCGGCCTCGGCGTCGGGGGTGCGTGACATCAGTGTCAGGCGCGACACCGAGGCGATGCTCGGCAGTGCCTCGCCGCGGAAGCCGAGACTGGCGACCTGCTCGAGATCCTCGAGGCTGGCGATCTTGCTGGTCGCATGCCGGGCCAGCGCCAACGCCAGCTCATCGCGCGCGATCCCGAGGCCGTCGTCGCGTACGCGAATCAGGGCCTTGCCACCCTGTTCGATATCGACCTCCAGTCGCCGCGCCCCTGCGTCCAGGCTGTTTTCCAGCAATTCCTTGACTACAGATGCGGGACGCTCGACGACCTCACCGGCGGCGATCTGGTTGGCGAGCTGCGGGGACAGCAGACGGATAGACATGCCGGGAAGGATACCAGAGTCCCAGGGCCCTGCGCGCCGGGACAGTGCCGCCGGCGCGCACGAACGACATGCGGTTGACCACGGAAACACATGGAAGGGATACCGACCCTATCCTGGTAAAGCCTCAGTCCATTTCCGTTCGTATCGTTGCGTATGTTGCCGTGGCCACTGCCGTCTTTGGCCGGCTGCGGCCAGGAACGGCTCAGCCGTCGCCGCCGGGGATGCGCAGCACCGCGCCGACCCGCAGGGTGTCACCCGACAGACTGTTGGTGGCGCGCAGGCGTTGCATGCTGATGTCATAACGCCTGGCGATCTCGGAGAGCGTATCGCCGCGCTTGATGACGTGCTCGCGCGAGGCCATCAGCGTGCCTGCCGGCGGATTGTCGCGGAAATAGGCACGCACGCCCTTCATGACCGCCTGCGCCAGCTTCTGCTGATGTCGGCGGTCACGCAGTTTGAGCTCCTCTTGCGGGTTGGAGATGAAGGCCGTCTCGACCAGGATCGACGGCACGTCCGGCGACTTCAGGACCATGAAGCCGGCCTGCTGCACGTCATGCTTGTGCACATGGCCGACCTGTTTGAGCTCGCGCAACACCTTGTCGGCCACTCCGGTGCTCGCCTCGATACTCGCGGCGCGCGACAGGTCCAGCAGCACGGTGCGCAGGAGATCGTCCTTGTCGTTGAGACTGACGCCACCGACCAGGTCGGAGGCGTTTTCCTGATCGGCCAGGATCCGCGCCATCTCCGAAGACGCCCCGCGCTCGGACACCACGTACACCGAGGAGCCGTGGGCGCGCCGGTCCTTGAAGGCGTCGGCGTGGATGGACACGAACAGATCGGCGCGGTGCTCGCGCGCCTTCTGCATGCGCTGGCGCAGCGGGATAAAATAGTCACCGTCGCGGATCAATACAGCGCGCATGCCGGGCTCCTTGTCGACCAGCACGGCAAGATCGCGGGCGATCTGCAGCACCACGTCCTTCTCACGCGTGCCCTTGCGGCCGCGTGCCCCCGGGTCTTCACCGCCGTGCCCGGCGTCGATGGCGATCACCAACTCGCGGCCTGCGGCCTTGGGTGCCGCCTTCGCCGTCGCCGTCGGCTTGGCCGCCTGCGCGGATACCGTCGCGGGCTTGCCGGCCGCGTAGAGGTCCACGACCAGGCGGTGACCGTACTCGCCATTGGGTTTGAGCAGGAAACTGCGTGGCCGCACCGTGCCGCTGGTATCCAGTACCAGGCGCAGATCCGTGCCGTTGCGCACCCCGCTGCGCAGACTCTTGACGAGGCCTTGCCCGAGGTCGGGCTGGGGGGACTTCAACTCGGCGCCGCGCAGATCGATCACGACGCGATCGGGACCGCTCAGCGTGAAGAGTTCATGGGCGACCGGGCCACTGACATCGAGGACCACGCGGGTGTTGTCCGGTGCGGCCCAGACCCGCACGCCGCGCACCTCCACGGGTCCGGCCAGGCAGGTACCGGCAAGCCACAACAGCAGCCAGGCGATCCAGCAGCGCAACGCCATCCCCGGTCCTCCTCGTTGCGGTCTTGGGGTTATGCGGGAGTCTAGCCACAAGGGGGGCCATATTTCAAGTTTTTTCTTCAGTATTCCTGTGGATAGCGCAGACATCTGAACAAGGCCCTAAGAGCCCTTATCGATCAGTTGTCCCACCAGCCAGTCGCCACCGGCGGACTGACCGAGGAGCAATACCCACCGGCCAGGGTCTTGGTAGCGGATCGTGATGCTCAGATCGGCCGCGGGCAGCACGCCCCGCCCGCGCTCGGGCCACTCGACCAGGGCGACGCTGGTGGCGTCGAGCAGATCACGGATGCCGATCCATTCGAGCTCCTCGGCATCCGCCAACCGGTACAGATCCAGGTGATAGAGGGTCAGCGGCGGTAGTTCGTAGGGCTCCACCAGGGTATACGTGGGACTGCGCACCGGCCCGTCGTGACCACGCCCGCGCAACAGCCCACGGACCAGCGTGGTCTTGCCGACGCCGAGGTCACCGCGCAGATAGATGACCTCACCACCACGCAGGTGGGCACCCAGCGCGGCGCCCAGGCGCTCCATGGCCTCCGTATCGGCGATATCCAGACTCAGCTCGGTCACGGCGACGCTGGCTCGTTCACCCACTGCCGCAGGGCATCGAACAGGTCGCCGGCCAGCAGCCCGCGCTCGCCGGCAGCCACCGCAGTATCCCCGGCCAGGCCGTGGAGGAGCGTGCCGGCCACCGCCGCTCGGGCCGGTACCAACCCCTGGGCGAGCAGCCCCGCGATGACACCGGTCAGTACGTCGCCCATGCCGCCGCTCGCCATGCCCGGGTTGCCGGTCGCGACCAGCCAGGTCCGCCGTCCGTCACAGACCAGCGTACCGGCACCCTTCAATACGATGACCCCGCCGTAGCGGGCCTGCAGTGCGCGCACCGCCGTCGGGCGGTCGGCCTGGACGGCGGCCGCTGTGCTGTCCAGCAACCGCGCGGCCTCGCCGGGGTGTGGTGTGAGGATCCAGTCGGTGCGCCGTGCCGGTGCGGTGGCCAGCAGGTTGAGCGCATCCGCATCCAGTACGCACGGCTGCCCCGTTCCCAGCGTTGCGACCAGCAGGTCGCGACCCCAGTCGTCCTGCCCGAGGCCGGGACCGATCACCAGTACGCCCGCGCGTGCCAGCAGCGGCTCGAGATCGGCAGGCGTCAGCACGCCCCGGCACATCAGCTCCGGCCGACCGACATTGAGCAACGCGGCATGCACGGGATGAGTGGCGACGCTGACCAGACCGGCGCCGACCCGTGCCGCCGCCTCGGCCGCCAGGCGCGGCGCACCGCTCATGCCGGGTTGCCCGCCGATGACCAGGACATGGCCGAAGTCACCTTTGTGGGCGCTGCGCGGGCGCGGTCCCGGCAGCCAGTCGGGGAGATCGGCCGCGGTGACCCGCAGGGCGGCCGGCTCGATCGCGGCGAACACGGCGGCGGGCACCGCCAGGTCGTCCACCCGGATCTCGCCGGCACAATCCGGCCCGGCACCCGTGAACAGGCCGAGCTTGGGGGCGATGAAGGTCACGGTCAGGGTCGCCCGGATCACCGTGCCGAGGATGGCGCCGGTATCGGCCTGCAGCCCGCTGGGGATGTCCAGCGACAGCACCGGTGCGGTGGCCGCGTTCACCGCGGCCACCGCCGTGGCCCACTCGCCGGAAAGCGGTCGCGTCAGACCGGTGCCGAGCAGCGCATCGACGATCACGTCGGCCGTGTCGAGCAGCGCCGGCGCAAACGGCTGGATCGGCACCCGTGCCCGGTCCGCCTCAGCGGCGGCCGTGCGCGCAGCGCCCTGCAGGGACGCAGGATCACTCAGCCAGCCGACCGCCACGTCCAGCCCGGCCTGCTGCGCGAGCCGCGCGAGCACATAGCCGTCGCCGGCATTGTTGCCGGCGCCGCACAGCACGCGCAGGCGCCGCGCCCGCGGCCAGTGCGCGCGCAGCGCCTGCAGCGCGGCCGCAGCGGCCCGCGTCATCAGGGTATAGCCGCGGATGTCGTGCAACTCGATGGCGCGCCGATCGAACTCACGCACCTGCTCGGCGCGATACAGCCCAGACGATGTCACTTCTGTATTCCCCCTGTCCGGCCACCGGTTGTCCCGGCCGCAAAATAACGCGAAACTCCCCGACGTTGCCACCACAGCCCTGCCCCCGCCAGCATGCCGCCCACCACCGACTATTCTGCCCTCGCCCAGCGTATCAAGGACTGGGGCCGGGAACTTGGCTTCGATGCCATCGGCATCGGCGGCACCGACCTGTCCGCCGACGAGGCGCACCTGCTGCGCTGGCTGGGCGCTGGCCGGCACGGCGAGATGGACTACATGCAGCGCCACGGCACCCGTCGCAGCCGTCCGGCGGAGCTGGTGCCCGGCACGGTGCGCGTCATCAGCCTGCGCATGAATTACTGGCCACCGCAGCCCCGGGCTGCCGAACACGTGCTGGATGACCCGACGCTGGGCTACGTCTCGCGCTACGCCCTGGGCCGCGACTACCACAAGCTGCTGCGCCGGCGCCTGCAGCGTCTTGCCGACCGCATCAGCGCCGCTGTCGGGCCGTTCGGCTACCGCGCCTTCACCGACAGCGCACCGGTACTGGAAAAGGCGCTCGCCCAGCAGGCCGGCCTGGGCTGGATCGGCAAACACACCAATCTGATCGACCGGCACAGTGGCTCCTGGTTCTTCCTCGGCGAGCTGTACACCGACCTGCCACTGCCGGTGGATCCGCCGGGCACCGACCACTGCGGCACCTGTCATGCCTGTATCGACGCCTGCCCGACCGGCGCCATCGTCGCGCCCTACGAACTGGACGCGCGGTTGTGCATTTCCTATCTGACCATCGAGCTGCGCGGCCCGATCCCCGTGGCACTGCGCGCACAGATCGGCAACCGCATCTACGGGTGCGATGACTGCCAGCTGGTATGCCCCTGGAACCGCTTTGCGACGCGTACGCGCGAGGCCGACTTCGCGCCGCGGCACGCCCTGGATGCGACGACGCTGACAGCGCTGTTCGGCTGGAGCGAGAACGAATTCCTGGACCGTACCGCCGGCAGCGCCATCCGCCGCATCGGTCATGAGTCCTGGCTGCGCAACATCGCCGTTGCGCTCGGCAACGCGCCGACCACCCCGGCGATCCTCGCCGCCCTGGCAGCGCGGCGCGACAATCCCTCTGCACTGGTACGTGAACACGTCGCCTGGGCGCTGGCGCGGCACGCTTCCGTTTCCGAGTAACGGCCCTGCAACGCGACGGTGCGGAAGACGCGCCTTCGCAATTCAACCTTTCGATGGCTGTTGCGTGTGCTCCAGCGCCCACTGATAGAGCGCATTGCGGCGCGCACCGGTGATCTCGGCGGCCAGGGCCGCGGCCTGTTTGACGGGAAGTTCGCGCAGCAGCAGGGAGAGCACGCGCTGTGCCTCGGGCGCGATGTCGGTGTCGGCCGGCGGCTCCGCGCCCTGTACCAGGACGACGAATTCGCCGCGGCTGCGGTTCGGATCGGCGGCCAACCAGGCACCCAGTTCTCCCAACGGACCGCCCTGGATCTGCTCGAAGACCTTGGTCAGCTCGCGGGCGATCACGGCGTGGCGTGCCGGCCCGAAGATCTCGACCAGATCGTCGATGCAGGCCTGGATGCGATGGCTGGATTCGTAGAACACCAGCGTGCGCGTCTCGGCGACGAGTCCCTGCAGCCGCGCACGGCGCGCCGGCGCCTTCGCCGGCAGAAAGCCCTCGAAGACGAAACGGTCGGTGGGCAGGCCCGCCACCGACAGCGCGGCGATGAGGGCGCTGGCGCCGGGCACGGGCACCACGATGATGCCCGCCTGACGGGCGGCACGCACCACGCGGAAACCGGGATCGCTGATCAACGGTGTGCCGGCGTCGCTGACCAGGGCGAGGTGCTCGCCACCGAGCAGGCGTGCGACGATGGCCTCGGTCTGCGCGGCCTCATTGTGTTCGTGCAGCGACAACAGCGGCGTACCGATACCCAGTCCGGCGAGCAGCGCGCCGCTGTGACGGGTGTCTTCGGCAAGGATGCGATCCACCGTGGCCAGTACCTCCTGTGCGCGCCGGGTGATGTCGGCGCGATTGCCGATGGGGGTCGCGACCACGTACAGGGTTCCGGTTGCGGTCACGGCCGCCCTCCTCTGTTCGATCCATCCCAAAAACTGCATTTGCCACGGCAATACACGGACAAGATGATACGCCTCCCACAACCGCCCTCCGCACTCGCCAGGTGACAAGGCGGGGCTTCACGACACAGCGTCATTTCAGTGTCATCCGTGTGCTTCCGTGGGCTCCCGTGTGTTTCTGGGCCGAAATGAGTTTTTCAGGTTCATCCGCAGACGCGTTACAATGGCCGCCACTCCACCGCCGCCCGAAGCCCGTGTCGACGACCACCGCACCCCCGTCTCCCTGCCGCCATCCTGTACGGGCCCTCGCCATCGGCCTGCTGATCCTGCTGGTCGCCGCCTGTGCCCCGCCCGCCAAGCGCCCGGACACCGTCGCCGCGGCTGCGCCGGACGCCGAGGTCGAACGCCTGCTCGAGGCCGGCGACTATCGGGCCGCGGCGCAACGGCTGCTGGCCACCGCCGCACAGGCCACGCCGCCGCAGCGTGATGAACTGCGGCTGGCCGCCGCCGAGGCCCTGCTGCGTGGCCAGCTGATCGACGAGGCGGAGCAACTGCTGGTGCAACTGCCGCCGAGCGGCAGTCCCGCCTATGTTACCCGCCTGACGCTCGCGCAGGCAGCCGTCCAGAGTGCGCGCGGCGATGCCCTGGGCGCCCTGCGGCGCCTTGCGGCGATCGATGCGCAGGTGCCGGATGCCTATCGCGTGGATTTCCACCGCGCACGTGCCGCGGCCTACGCCGCCGCCGGCAATACCCTGGAAAGTGCGCGCGAACATGTCTGGCTCGACGGCCTGCTGCCACCGGAGGAACGTACAGCCAATCAGGAGGCGATCTGGCACCTGCTGTCACAGCTGCCGGATACGGTGCTCGCCGGCCTGCGCACCGCGCCACCACCGGACGTGCTCAGCGGCTGGATGGAACTGGTGGAGACGCTGCGCGGCGTCCGCGAAGATCCCGACCGGCTGGAGACAGCGCTCGCCAACTGGCGCGTGCGCTATCCCGGCCATCCGGCCACGACGGAATTCATCGAGCGCATGCGCGGCCTGTTCCTCCAGCCGGCGATCCAGCCGGGACACATCGCCGTGCTGCTGCCGCTGAGTGGCGCACTCGCCGACGCTGGCGCCGCGCTGCGCGACGGCATACTCGCTGCCTATTATCAGTCGCTGGAGCGCGCGCATGTGCAGCTGCGCTTTTATGATACCGGCGGGGATACCGGGGGGGACACCGGCGCTGACGACACGCAGATCCGGGGCATCTATCAGCGCGCGGTCGACGCGGGCGCAGAACTCGTGCTTGGCCCGCTGACGAAAGAAGCGGTCGCCGAACTGGCGCGTGCCGACAACCTCACCATCCCCGTGCTGGCCCTGAACACCCTCGCCGAACCCGTCCGGCCGCCGGCACAACTCTACCAGTTCAGTCTCGCCCCGGAAGATGAGGCCCGCGCCGCCGCCACCCGTGCCTGGCAGGACGGGCACCGCCGCGCACTGACCCTGTACCCCGAAGGTGCCTGGGGTGAACGCGTCCACCAGGCCTTTGTCACGCAGTGGCGGGAGCTGGGCGGCACGGTACTGGACGGACAGGCCTACGGCACCGATCAGCGCACCTACTCGAACCTGGTCCGCGCTCTGCTCAACATCGATGCCAGTGAGCAGCGCCAGCAGACGCTGACCCGCCTGCTCGGCCGGCAGCCGGAATTCGAGCCACGTCGCCGTCAGGACGTCGACTTCATTTTCATGGTCGCCTATCCACAACAGGGCCGGTTGCTGCGGCCGCTGCTGCGCTTCCATCGTGCCTCGCGGCTGCCCGTGTATGCGACCTCGCAGATCTTCACCGGTGTCATCAGCCCGGACCTCGATCGCGATATGGACGGGGTGCGCTTCTGTGACATGCCCTGGACACTGCAGACGGAGCATCCGGCGGCGGGCCTGCATGCCCTGCTCGACCGGTTGTGGCCAGACCGTGCGCGGCAGTACTCGCGCCTGTACGCCATGGGGATCGATGCCTACCAGCTCACGCCCTATCTGCAGGGACTCGGCAGCGGGGCCTTCGCCCGCCACCCCGGCGTGACCGGTGACCTCTACCTCGACCCGCAGCAGCGGCTGCATCGCGATCTGCACTGGGCGCAATTCAAAAGCGGGCGGCCCGAACCGCTGCCGCCGACCGTGTCCAGTGTAGACCCGCTCGAGGATGACACGCTCGAACCCGACGGCATGGAGCCTCTGCAGGACGGCATGGACGACTATCCTGATGCACAAACCGACAACACCCCCGACGCCCCCACCAGGGACCCGCGGACCGACACCGGGCCAACGCGCTGAAGAGGCCGCCTGCAACTATCTGCGTGCGCACGGCCTGCGCCTGATCGCACGTAATTTCCGCTGCCGTCGCGGCGAGATCGACCTCATCATGCAGGACACAGACAATCTGGTGTTCGTTGAGGTACGATATCGCCGCCAGTCGCGCTACGGTTCCGGACTGGAATCGGTCGACCGGCATAAACAGGACCGCATCGTGCACTGCGCCATGTACTATCTGCAGCGACACCCGCAGGCCGCGCGTTCGGCAGCCCGCTTCGATGTTGTCGCGCTGAGGCCCGCGCCCGACGGTCTGCGGATCGACTGGGTCCGCAATGCCTTCGATGCCAGCCCCTGACCCAGATCTTCATCCGGCCCCAGACAACCCCCTGAACACTCCCCAGACACACCCGAGACACCATGGACCTGCTCGCACGCATCACCCAGCACTTCAATGACAGCATCCAGACCAAGCAGCAGGCACTGGACGCGGTCGCGCCCGGTATCGCGCATGCCGCCGAGGGTATGGCCCGCGCCCTGCTCAACGAACGCAAGATACTGGCCTGCGGTAACGGCGGTTCGGCGGCCGATGCCCAGCACTTCTCCTCGGAGATGCTCAATCGTTTCGAGATGGAACGCCCCGGCCTGCCAGCCATCGCCCTGACAACGGACAGTTCCACCCTCACGTCCATCGCCAACGACTACCAGTTCGCGGATATCTTCGCCAAGCAGGTGCACGCGCTCGGGCAGCCGGGCGACATACTGCTTGCGCTGTCGACCAGCGGCAACTCTCCGAATATCGTCAGCGCCATCCGCGCCGCACACGCCCGCGAGATGGTCGTCGTCGCCCTGACGGGCCGCGACGGCGGACTGATCTCCGACCTGCTGATCAATCAGGACGTGGAGATCCGCGTGCCCTCGATGTCCACGGCGCGCATCCAGGAGGTCCACATCCTGATCATCCACTGCCTGTGCGATCTGATCGATCACCAACTCTTGGGACAGGAGGACTAGCCCATGAACCGTCCATTCGCCCTCATGCTCGCGGCCGCCGCCCTCGCCCTGGTGCAAGGTTGTGCGCCCGTGCTTATCGGCGGCGCGGCCACCGGCGCCACCGTGGCGCACGACCGGCGCACGGCCGGTACGTTCATCGAGGACCAGGCCATCGAACTGAAGGCCAAGGCGGCCCTGGGTGACGACCCCGACCTGCGCGCCCAGGCACATCTGAACGTCACCAGCATCAACATGGTCGTCCTGCTCAGCGGTGAGGCCCCGAGTGAGGCACTGCGGCAGCGCGCCGGCGAACTCGTCGCAAAGGTCGAGAAGGTCCGTCGGGTGCACAATGAGGTGCAGGTGGCCGCGCCGAGCTCGATGATGACCCGCAGCAGCGACACACTCATCACCGCGCGGGTGAAGACCGCACTGTTCAGCATCAAAGGTCTGGAGAATTTCGATCCGACCCGGGTGAAGGTCGTGACCGAGAACGGCACGGTCTTCCTCATGGGTCTGCTGACACGCGCCGAGGCCGACGCTACGGCCCGCACCGCCAGCCGTGTCGGCGGGGTGCAGCGCGTGGTGAAGCTGTTCGAATATCAGGATTGAGCGGCGGGCAGCCGGATCAGTCCCGCCGCAGCGCCTCCCGATACAACTCGGCATCGGCCGCGCTGAAGCAGCAAACGACGATCTCCTCGAAGCGGTCTTCATACGCGCGCATGATGGCCACCGCGATACGGGTCGCGGCCCCCTTGGGGTAGCCGTAGACGCCGGTGCTGATGGCGGGAAACGCGATACTGCGCACGCCGTTCTCAAGGGCCAGTGCGAAGCTGCTGCGGTAGCAGGATTCGAGCAGCTCCGGCTCACCCTCCTCACCGCCGCGCCACACCGGCCCGACGGTGGAGATCACCCACTTGGCCGGCAGATCGAAGCCCGGCGACAGCCGCGCCTCGCCGGTCAGACAGCCACCGTGGCTGCGGTTGTATTCCCGCAGCCGCGGCCCCGCGGCCCGATGGATGGCCCCATCCACCCCACCACCGCCCAGCAGCGACTCATTCGCGGCGTTGACGATGGCATCGACCTCGAGCTTCGTGATATCGCCTTCATGCACGCGGATCATGCTCGCCTCCTGCCGGACCGTCCCGGACGGAACGATGCAACTGGACTGATACAACTATAACCGTACCGGCTGTCAAATGAATTCAACCACGAAGGACACAAAGGACACAAAGGACACAAAGGGAAACACTTATGGATGTAAAAACCCGTTCTGCTTGATACAGGGCGGTCATCAGACACCGTAGGGTGGCCGTAACCCACTGCCAGACCGGAAACGGTGGGTTACGTGGCTACGCCGCTAATCCACACCGATGGACCGGCTCATGCACCCGTTTTTTACACCGATGAAGATTTTCCTTCGTGTCCTTTGTGTCCTTCGTGGTTACCGGCCCTTGACGGAATACGCTGAAGGCTACTTGACGACCTTGAGGCTCGGGCGGCCGCCACGGACGGGGCCGTCGTCCGGTGTCTCCGGCGGTGGCTGCTCCTCATCCTCGTTGAACATCATGCCGTGGCCGTTTTCCTGAGCGTAGATGGCCAGCACGGCCATGATGGGGATGTACACCTGCATGGGGGTGCCGGCGAAGCGTGCACTGAAGGCGATGTGATCGTTGGCGATCTGCAGGTTGCTGATCGCCAAGGGGTTGATATTCAGGACGATCTTACCCTTGTCGACGTAGCGGGCCGGCACCTCCACACCGGGCATCTCGGCATCGACCAGCAGATAGGGCGTCAGCTGGTTATCGAGGATCCACTCGTTGAGCGCGCGGATGAGATAGGGGCGGCTGGAAGTCATAAATGCAGATACAAGAAGCAAGTGACGAGATGCAAGTTGAAAAATGCTGCAGACACCGTGTCTGCGGGCGATGATATTTTACTTGGATCTTGTACCTTGCATCTCGTACCTCCTACTCACGCATCTCCCGTTCCGGCTCGGTCAGGCTGAGCTTGAACGATTCGCGTTGGAAGATACGGTCGGCATAATCGAGTGCCGGCTGGGCCTGTTTGGGCAGATCGATCTTGAAGTGCGGCAAACGCCACAACAGCGGTGCGACATAGCAGTCGACTAGGCTGAATTCCTCGCTGAGGAAATACGGAAAGGCACCGAAGACCTCGGCGCTGGAGGTGATACTGTCGCGCAGTGCCTTCTTGGCCTTAACGGCGTTCTTCTCGCCCTTGGTCTCGATCTCGGTGAGCAGGCTGTACCAGTCCTTGTCGATACGGTACATCATCAGCCGCGCCTTGGCGCGTGACACCGGATCGACGGGCATGAGTGGCGGATGCGGGAAGCGTTCGTCCAGATACTCCATGATGACGCGGGAACCGTAGAGCACCAGCTCGCGGTCTACCAGGGTCGGTACGGTCTGATAGGGATTGAGATCGATCAGATCCTCCGGCTTGTTGTCCGGATCGATGTTGACGATCTCCACGGTGATGTTCTTCTCTGCCAGCACGATCCGCACCCGGTGGCTATAAGGGCAGGTGGCATCCGAAAACAGCGTCATGACCGAACGGCGGTTGGCGACTAGGGCCATGGACAAATCTCCTCGTAGTCGAGCAGTGTGTGGCCGGCTGACAAACGGCGACTGGCGGAACGGTGCGAGAGACATCTTCTCCGCCCCGCCGGCCGCACGGCCTGTCAGTGAATGTCTTTCCAGTATTCTTTCTTGAGCAGATACGCCACCACCAGGAACACCAGCAGGAAGATGATCACCTTGACGCCCAGCGCCTTGCGTTCCAGCTGGATGGGTTCACCGACATAGGCCATGAAGGCGACCAGGTCGCGGATATCCTGATCGAACTCCGCCGGCGTGCGCGTGCCCGGCTCGACCAGTTCGAGGTGATCCAGCACGTCGTGGGTCTCGCCGTCACGCTCGATCGTCTTGTAGACCGGTTTCTGAACGCCCTGCAGTTCCCACAGCACGTTCGGCATGCCGACGCTCGGGAAGGTCACGTTGTTCGTGCCGAAGGGACGCGCCTCGTCGACGTAGAAGGTCCGCATGTAGGTGTAGAGGTAATCCACACCGCGGGAACGTGCGATCAGCGACAAGTCCGGGGGGGCTGCGCCGAACCAGGCCTTGCCGTCGGCTGGCGTCATGGCGATGGTCATCGGCGCACCGACCTTGTCGCTGGCGAACATCAGGTTGTCGATCACCTGGGCATCGGTCAACCCGAGATCGCGTCCCATGCGATTGTAGCGCTGGAACTGTGCCGAATGGCAGCTCAGACAGTAGTTGACGAACAGCCGGGCGCCGCGCTGCAACGACTGCTGGTTGCCCACGTCGATGTTGGCCTTGTCGAGATGCACGCCCCCGCCCGCGGCGAGGACGGCACCCGGCAGCAGCATCAGAAAGCTCAGGATTATCTTTCTCATTTGCTCGTCACCCTTTCCGGAACCGGCTTGTACTTGTCCATCCTGGTGTAGATGGGCATCAGGAAGAAAAATGCCAGGTAGTAGATCGTGCCGATCCGCGCCAGCAGTGTCTTGCCCGATGTGGTCGGCTGTGTGCCGAGATAGCCCAGCACCAGGAAGACCACTACGAACAGCGCCAGCGCGGTCTTGTAGATCGGACCCCGGTAGCGAATGGACTTGACCGGGCTGCGGTCCAGCCAGGGCAGGAAGAACAGGATCACGACCGCCGCACCCATGGCGATCACGCCCCATACCTGGGTGCCGGCGAAGCTCGGCACCGCGCGCAGGATGGCGTAATAGGGCGTGAAGTACCATACCGGTGCGATATGCGCCGGCGTCTTCAGCGGGTCGGCCGGATCGAAGTTCGGGTGTTCCAGGAAAAACCCACCACCGTCCGGAATGAAGAACACCACGATCGAGAAGAAGATCAGGAATACCACGACGCCGACGATGTCCTTCACCGTGTAGTACGGATGAAAGGGGATACCGTCCTTCGGGATGCCGTTGGCGTCCTTGTGCTTCTTGATCTCCACGCCGTCGGGGTTGTTGGACCCGACTTCATGCAGCGCCAGTATGTGCGCAACCACCAGGCCAAGCAGCACCAGCGGCACGGCGATGACATGGAAGGCGAAGAAGCGGTTGAGGGTGGCGTCGGCGATGACGTAGTCACCGCGGATCCACACCGACAGGTCTTCACCGATGATCGGGATGGCCGCGAACAGGTTCACGATCACCTGCGCACCCCAGTAGGACATCTGACCCCAGGGCAGCAGATAGCCAAAGAAGGCCTCGGCCATCAGGCACAAATAGATCAGCACGCCGAAGATCCAGATCAGCTCACGCGGCTTCTGGTAGGAGCCGTAGAGCATGGCGCGGAACATATGCAGGTACACCACCAGGAAGAACGCCGAGGCGCCGGTGGAATGGATGTAGCGGATCAGCCAGCCCCATTCCACGTCGCGCATGATGTACTCGACCGAGGCAAAGGCACGCTCCGCATCGGGCTTGTAGCTCATGGTGAGGAAGATGCCGGAAACGATCTGGATGACCAGCACCAGCAGCGCCAGGGAACCGAAGAAGTACCAGAAGTTGAAGTTCTTCGGTGCGTAGTATTTGGCCAGGTGGTCATTCCACATGGAACTGAGCGGGAAACGGTCATCGATCCAGCCGAGGATACCGCCCTGCCACTTATCGGTTCTTTCGCCCATGGTTATGCAGCTCCTTGGTCGTCGCCAATCAGGATCACCGAGTCACCCACATAGCGGTATGGTGGGACGATGAGGTTGGTCGGTGCTGGCATACCGCGGTAGACGCGGCCGGCCAGATCAAATTCCGAGCCGTGACAGGGGCAGAAGAAACCACCCTTCCAATCCGGGCCCAGATCCGCCGGCGCCACATCCGGCCGGTAGGTCGGCGAGCAGCCCAGATGGGTGCAGATACCGATCAGCACCAGCACCTCGGGTTTGATGGAGCGGTACTCGTTCTGGGCGTAGGGCGGCTGTTGCGGAACCTCGGAATCGGGGTCGGCGACCTTGCCGTCCAGTGACTTGATGCCGGCGAGCATCTCGGGGGTGCGCCTGACCACCCACACCGGCTGGCCGCGCCACTCGACATTGATCTTCTGGCCGGGCTCCAGCTTGCTGATATCCGCTTCGACGGGGGCGCCGGCGGCCTGCGCGCGGGCGCTCGGCTGCATGGACTTCACGAAGGGGACCAAGGTGTACACGGCCCCCACGGCTCCCACCACCGAGGCGGCAGCGGTCAGAAAGCGACGCCGGCCGGTATCTACGCCATCAGTGCTCATTAAGGCTCTCCAGGGTTGTCTACTTCTAGTAATTAACTTTCCGGCCCCTTCGGGCTGCGCGAGGCGCGTCATTCTACAACGACTGACGGCTGGCCGGACTTGTGTCAGATCAAGCGACCCGTCGAAATGTGTCCGGCCAGCGCCCCTGAAAACCGCGTAGCTTCCGACAAACACCCAGGCGAGGTCAAGTGAAATGCCGATTTCTCTATGACTTATACCGGGTTGGCGATATCCACGAAGGTATGTTCAAGATCGAAACGCGCGGCCAGGTGTTCGCCCAGGGCCTGCACACCGAAGCGCTCCGTGGCGTGGTGTCCGGCCGCAAAAAAGTGGATACCGCATTCGCGCGCGACATGCACTGTCTGTTCGGAGATCTCGCCGCTGATGAAGGCGTCCAGCCCGAGCGTGGCGGCGGCACCGATGTAGGACTGGGCCGCGCCGGTGCACCAGCCGACGCGCCGCACCACATGATCACCACCGGTGATGAGCTGCGGCGCCCTCCCCAGGGCAGTGCTGATGTCGGCGGCCAGGTCCGTGGCGGCGCGCACCACGGGCAGCCGGCCGTGGCAGGCGAGATCGGGGCCGCGCCCCGCGCCGAACCAGCCCTCGACCGGCAGGCCGAGCACCCGGGCGAGCTGGGCGTTGTTGCCCAGTTCCGGATGGGCGTCGAGCGGCAGATGGTAGGCGATCAGACTGATGTCGGCGGCCAGCAGCGCTGCCAGGCGGCGTCGCTGCATGCCGGTGATGCGTGCATCCTCGCCCTTCCAGAAGTAGCCGTGGTGTACCAGCAGGGCATCGGCACCCGCGGCGACAGCCGCGTCCACCAGCGCCTGGCTGGCGGTCACCCCGCTCATCAGCCGGCGCACCTCACGACGGCCTTCCACCTGCAGGCCGTTCGGGCAGTAATCCACGAACGCCGCGCTGTTCAGCAGGCCGTCGCTGTAGGCGATGAGTTCGTGCAAGTCGAGCATGGCATACACCGTATACGTTGCGCGCGGGTTCGCCGCCGCGCAGGTTTGTCTGCTAGACTGCTGCCCCGTTCCGCGGCGCCCGGAGCCACGGTGCGGACCGGGCCGGCAGGCCCCCGGCAGGCTCTAGAGTAGCCCAAGCATGAACCTTCGCAAACTCATCGTCTTTCTGCTCCAGTCGGCCACCGTCGGTCTGGTGGCCGCCGCCGCCCTGCTGCTGCTCAAGCCGGAACTGTTCCATACGGAACCCGCAGTCGTCGAGGTGCGCGAGGTCGTCGGCCAGGGTGCGCGCAGCGGTGACGGCCTCGGCAGCGGTACGGTCTCTTATGCCGATGCCGTGGAGCGTGCCGCACCGGCCGTCGTCAATGTCTATACCGCAAAACTCATCACCCAGCGTGTCCACCCGCTGTTCAACGATCCATTGTTCCAACATTTCTTTGGCGACCAGTTTGGTGCGGAACGCCAGCGCCTGCAGACCAGCCTGGGTTCGGGTGTGATCATCAGCGCCCAGGGGTATGTCCTGACCAACAACCATGTCGTATCCGGTGCCGATCAGATCCAGGTGATGATCAGCGACGGTCGCAGCCTGGATGCGAAAATCGTCGGTGTGGACCCGGACACCGATCTGGCCGTACTCAAGATCAAGGCCGACGTCCTGCCCAGTATCGTCATCGGTGATTCTGCGCGGCTGCGCGTCGGTGATGTGGTGCTCGCCATCGGCAATCCCTTCGGCGTTGGTCAGACGGTCACCCAGGGCATCGTCAGCGCGACCGGCCGCAATCAACTCGGCATCAGCACCTTCGAGAATTTCATCCAGACGGATGCGGCAATCAATCCCGGCAACTCCGGCGGCGCGCTCATCAATGCGCACGGCGAACTCATCGGGATCAACACGGCGATCTTCAGCAAGTCGGGCGGCTCGCAGGGTATCGGCTTCGCTATTCCCGAGAGCCTCGCCAAGGGCGTCATGAAACAGATCATCGAGCATGGCCAGGTGGTCCGCGGCTGGCTGGGCATCGAGGCCCAGGACCTGACGCCGGCGCTGGCCGAATCCTTCGGCCTCAAGGACGTGCAGGGCGTACTGATCTCCGGCGTGCTGCGCAGCGGTCCGGCCGACCAGGCCGGGCTGCAACCCGGCGACATCGTCACCGCGCTGAATGACGCGCCGGTGAGCGACGCCCGCGACTCCATGAATCGCATCGCCGAACTGCGACCGGGTACGAAGCTGCACATCGGCGGTCTGCGCGATGGTGCGGCCTTCACGCTCGATGCGGTGATCGGTCAGCGCCCGAACGCATCGCGCTGAGTCCTGCGGGGACCCCCGGCATGCGCCTGCCGACCACTCACAGCGACGCGCGCAGCGCCGCGAGGAAGGCCGCGTTCTCCGCCGGCGTCCCGACCGTCACACGCAGACAATCGTGCAGCGCACCGCCAACGGCACTCAGATTCTTGATCAGCACGCCACGTTCCCGCAGGCCGGCGAAGACGGTGTCGGCGCGGCCGGCGGGCGTGCGGAAGAGGATGAAATTTGCCTCACTGGGATAGACCTGCAGGCCGGGCAGCGCCGCCAGCGCCGCGAACAGCGTCGCCCGGTCGGCGCGGATGCGCGCCGTCTGTGCATCCAGCACCGAGCGGTGTTCCAGAGCAAATTCCGCGCTCGCCTGATTGAGCACACCGATGTTGTACGGCAGGCGTGTCTTGTCGATCTCATTCAGCCACGCCGGCGGGCCGGCCAGCAGGCCGAGCCGCAGTCCCGCCAGTCCCGTCTTCGACAGCGTCCGCAGCACCAGCAGATTGGAATGACTGCCGAGGGTGCCCATGAAACTGTCGGCGGCGAAGGCGGCGTAGGCCTCGTCGACGATCACCAGGCCCGACGCCGCGGCGAGGATGCGGCGCACGGCAGCGGCGTCGAACAGATTGCCGGTGGGATTGTTCGGATAGGCGAGGAACACGACCGCCGGCTGCTCCCGCTCGATGGCCTCCAGCATGGCGTCCAGATCCAGACCGAAATCGTCACCCAGCGGCACGCCCACGAAGCGCATGCCGGTCACCTGGGCGATCAGGCGGTACATCACGAAGCTCGGCTCCGGCGCGAGTATCGCCCGGCCCGGCGCCGTAACCGTCTGCGCGATCATCTGGATGAGTTCGTCCGACCCGTTGCCGAGCAGGATGCCCATGTCCGCCGGCACCTCCATGGCCGCGCGCAGGCTGTCCCGCAGGCGCCGCGCCGTCGGGTCAGGATAGCGGTTGAGCGGCACGCCGCGCAGACGCTCCAGCCACGCGTCCACCAACTCGTCCGGCCAGCCATAGGGATTCTCCATGGCGTCCAGCTTGATGCACTGCCCCGGATCGGGCACATGATAGGCCGTCAACGCCCGGATCTCCGGCCGCACCCAGTGCTCGATGTCTTCTCTGCTGTCGCGTGGCATTCTGTTTAGACTCCGAAACCCCATTTCAACCACGAAGGACACGAAGGGGAACTCCAAGAACACGTCCTTGGCCACGGAAACACACGGAACAACACGGAATAAAGACTGTGCTCAGGGAACCTCCGCAAAAGCCTCTGCAGCGGCGCTCACAGCGTTGGACGGCGGTTAAGAATACGCATGTATTCCGTATGAACCCCGCTTTTTCACCTCGACCCCGTTTGCGATCATCCGCTTGCTGGACTTCTGCAGAGGGCCTTTAAAATTCTTCCGTGTTGTTCCGTGTGTTTCCGTGGCCAAAGACCGTTAATTTCCTTTGCGCGCCTTCGCGTCCTTCGCGGTTGAAGTACTCCCCTCCCGGAGCATCAATTCTTGCGTATGCGGTACTCCGCCGAACTGGCGTGGGCGGTGAGGCCTTCGCCGCGGGCGAGTACGGAGGCGGTCTTACCGAGTTCGGAGGCGCCTTCGGGCGAGCACATGATCAGGCTCGAGCGCTTCTGGAAATCGTACACGCCCAGCGGCGAGGAGAAGCGTGCGGTGCGCGCGGTCGGCAGTACGTGGTTGGGGCCGGCGCAGTAGTCACCGACTGCCTCGGCGGTGTAGCGGCCCATGAAGATCGCACCGGCGTGCCGGATCTTCTTCACCAGCGGCAGCGGATCGGCCACCGACAGCTCCAGGTGCTCCGGCGCAATGAAATTGGCAACCTCGACCGCCTCATCGAGATCGCGCACCAGCAACAGCGCGCCGCGCTGCGACAGCGAAGTCTCGATGATGGCGCGGCGCTCCAGGGTCGGCAGCAGCCGTTCCATGCTGGTACGCACCGCGGTGAGAAATTCGGCGCTGGTACTTACCAGGATCGCCTGCGCATCCTCGTCGTGCTCGGCCTGGGAGAACAGGTCCATGGCGATCCAGTCCGCCGGGGTCTCGCCATCGCACACCACCAGAATCTCCGAGGGGCCGGCGATCATGTCGATGCCGACGGTGCCGAATACCATGCGCTTAGCGGTGGCAACATAGATGTTGCCGGGGCCGACGATCTTGTCCACCTGCGGGATGGTCTCGGTACCGTAGGCGAGTGCCGCGACCGCCTGCGCGCCGCCGATGGCAAAGACGCGGTCGACACCGGCGATGGCGGCGGCGGCCAGCACCAGTTCGTTCAGCTCCCCGCCCGGCGTCGGCACCACCATGATGAGCTCCGGTACACCGGCGGTCTTGGCGGGCACGGCGTTCATCAGTACCGAGGAGGGATAGGCCGCCTTGCCGCCCGGCACATACAGGCCGACGCGGTCCAGTGCAGTGACCTGCTGACCGAGCAGCGTGCCGTCGTCCTCGGTATAGGTCCAGGACTCCAGGCACTGCCGTTCCGCGTAGATGCGCAGCCGCTGCGCCGCGACCTCCAGGGCCGTGCGCTGTTCGCTGGGAATGCGGTCGAGGGCCTGCGTCAGTCGCGCGGCCGGGATCTCCAGCTCGGCCAGCGACGTGACCTGCATGCGGTCGAAACGGTTGGTGTACTCCACCACGGCGGCGTCGCCGCGGCGCTCCACGTCGCGCAGGATGTCGCGTACCGTGGTGTGGACGCGGTCGTCGGAGACGGTATCCCAGGCCAGCACACCCTGCAGCTGGGACCAGAAGTCGGTATCGGTCGTGGCAAACTGTCGGATCTGCAACATACGTGTCTCCCCCACGCTGGCGCATGCGTTTTCTGTCGGTCCGGAAATGCCGCCGTCTGCGCCGCCGGCGTGGCACGCATTCGTCAGCGGCGGGCCGCCGCCACTGCCGTATCCAGCCGCTCCACGAAACCCATCACCTGGGCATGCTTCATCTTCATGGACGCCTTGTTCACGATCAGGCGCGAGCTGATATCGGCGATATGTGCAAGTGGCACCAGGCCGTTGGCCGCAAGGGTGTTGCCCGTATCGACCAGATCGACGATCAGGTCCGCCAGCCCGACCAGGGGCGCGAGTTCCATGGAGCCGTAGAGCTTGATGATCTCCACCTGCCGCCCCTGCGCTGCATAATAGCGCCGTGCGCTCTCCACGTACTTGGTGGCGATGCGCAGCCGGGGCACATCCTCGCCAGCCCCCGGCCGCCCGGCGACCATCAGCCGGCAGCGGGCGATGCCGAGATCCAGCGGCTCGTACAAGCCCCGACCACCGTGTTCCAGCAGCACATCCTTGCCGGCCACGCCCAGATCAGCGGCACCGTACTGCACATAGGTGGGTACATCGGCGGCGCGGATCAACACCAGTTTCACGTCGTCGCGGTTGGTGTCCAGGATCAGCTTGCGGCTGGTCTCCGGATCATCGCGCAACTCGATACCCGCCGCCGCGAGCAGCGGCAACGTTCCCTTGAAGATGCGCCCCTTCGATACCGCGATGGTCAATGTGTTGTTCATAGGCTGCAGATACAAGGTACAAGGTACAAGGTACAAGTGGATATCAAGACATACGCCCACGGACTTGTATCTTGCATCTTGTATCCTGACCCTTTCATGACGGTATCCGGCGGATCTTCGCGCCCAGCTGCGCGAGCTTCTCCTCGATGCACTCGTAGCCACGGTCGATGTGGTAGATGCGATCGACCACGGTGTCGCCGGTGGCAACCAGGCCGGCCAGCACCAGGCTCGCCGAGGCGCGCAGGTCGGTCGCCATGACCGGCGCGGCAGTGAGCCGCTGTACGCCGCGGGTGATGGCGGTGTTGCCCTCGACGCGTACGTCGGCGCCCATGCGTTGCATCTCATGCACATGCATGAAGCGATTCTCGAACACCGTCTCGGTGATCGTGCCGACACCCTCGGCGACGGCATTCAGTGCCGTGAACTGGGCCTGCATATCGGTCGGGAAGGCCGGATAGGGCGCGGTGCGCACCTCGACCGCGCGCGGCCGGTTACCCTGCATGTCAAGTTCGATCCAGTCCTCACCCTCGGTGATCATGGCGCCCGCCTCGCGCAGTGACTGCAACACGGCTTCCATGAGATCCGGACGGGTGTTCTTGAGTTTGACGCGTCCACCGGTGATCGCCGCCGCCACCAGATAAGTGCCGGTCTCGATGCGGTCGGGCAGCACGCGGTACTCGGTCCCGCTCAGGTTCTCCACGCCCTGGATATGCAGCGTATCGGTCCCCGCCCCTTCGATCTTCGCGCCCATCTGGTTGAGGAAGTTGGCCAGATCGACCACCTCCGGCTCGCGGGCGGCGTTCTCGATGACGGTCTCGCCCAGGGCCAGCGCCGCGGCCATCATCAGGTTCTCGGTGCCGGTGACGGTGACCATGTCCATCACCAGGCGCGCACCGCGCAGGCGCCGGGCGCGGGCCTTGATGTAGCCGTTTTCCACGCTGATCTCGGCACCGAGCGCCTGCAGCCCCTTCACGTGCAGATTCACGGGCCGCGAGCCGATGGCGCAGCCGCCCGGCAGCGACACGTCGGCGCGCCCGTAGCGCGCCACCAATGGCCCCAGCACCAGGATGGAGGCACGCATGGTCTTGACCAGATCGTAGGGTGCGGAGAAGTCGTGGATGGTGCGCGGATCGGCCTCGATGTTCATCTTCTCGTCGACGACCAGGCTCACGCCCATGCGCCCGAGCAGCTCCATGGTAGTGGTGACGTCGTGCAGATGCGGTACGTTGCCGACGGTCACCGTGCTGTCGGCCAGCATGGTCGCCGCCAGGATGGGCAGCACGGCATTCTTTGCGCCGGAGATACGGATCTCGCCGCGCAGCGGCGCGCCGCCGCTGATGATCAGTTTATCCAAGCGGCCTCCGGACTCATTGCAGACGTGGGTTCTTCTTCCACTGCTCCGGCGTATAGGTGTGCAGGGCCAAGGCATGGATCTCCGCCCGCAGGCGATCACCCAGGGTGCCGTACACGGTCTGATGCTGCTTGACGGTGCTCTGACCGACGAAGGATTCACTGACGACGATGGCCTCGAAGTGATCGCCGTCGCCCTTGACGCTGACCTCGCTGCCGGGGATCCCGGCCTCGATGAGCTGTTTGATTTCGTGCGCTTGCATGTTGATCCCGTCCCGATGATCGAGGGTGCCGCCGCCGGACCGACAGGCGGTCGAAAAGGAGTCATGATATAGAAAAACCCCGCCCGTTGGCCAATCCGGCGCAGGCGGGCGCCCGGGGGCGGCGGTTAGCCGCGGCTGAGCGGCAGGATCTGGTCGAGGCTGCTGACGCGGGCGATGGCCAGCATCTGCGCAGGGATGTTCAGGAACTCGATGGGCTTGCCAAGCTGCCGGGCCACGCGCATCCACTCGACCAGTAGCGCCAGACCGGCGCTGTCGGAGCGCTGCACGTCCTTGAGATCGATGTGCAGATCGCCATCCTCCCGAAGCAGGTTCCGGGACGTCTCCCACAGCCGTGGCACGGTAGCGAAACTCAGCTCTCCCGCCAGCAGCAGCCGGCCGTCCGGCGCACGCCGGATGCTGCCGTCACTCACACCTCACCGCCCGTGGCATTACGGTCCGCGAGGCGCTTGATGAGCGCATCGATACCGTGGTTTCTGATCTCGGCGGCAAAGGTGGTGCGGTAATTCGACACCAGGCTGATGCCGTCGATGACGACGTCGTACACCTTCCAACCCTGGTTACCGAGGTACATGCTGTAGTTGATCGGGATTGGCGGCGCGCCGGGCTTGATCACCTCGGTGCGGACGGTGGCGTCCTTGCCATCGGCACTGATGCGCACCGGCAGGTAGTTGACCTGCTGACCGGTGTACTCCAGCAGCGCGGTGCCGTAGGTGCGCACCAGCAGGGTGCGAAACTGATTGACGAATTCCCGCTGCTGCTGGGCGTCCGCCTGTCGCCAGTGCTTGCCCAGCGCCCAGCGTGACATGCGCTCGAAATCGAAATGTGGCAGCACGATCTCGTCCACCAGGCCGTACAGCCGGGCGGGGTCCGCCTCAATGGCGTCGTGCTGCGCCTGCAGGACCGCCAGCATGCGGTCCGAGGTATCGCGCACCAGGGCGCCGGGGTCCTCCACCACGGTCGCCCCGACCGCTACTGCGCCCAGCAGCAGCGCCCACAGTAGCACCGGCATCCGCAACACCGTCGCCCGGGTCATTTCTTGCTCCCCTCCGCAGCCTTCTCGAACAGGAACTGGCCGATGATCTGCTCCAGCACCAGCGCCGACTGCGTCATCCGGATACTGTCGCCTGCCTTCAGCATGTCCTCCGCGCCGCCCGGTTCCAGCGCGACGTACTGCTCGCCGAGCAACCCGGCGGTGAAGATCCGCGCCGAGGTGTCCGTCGGAAAGCGGTCGTACTGCGGCTCGATGTTCATGCGCACCACGGCCTCGTAGGCGTCACTATCGAAACTGATGCCGGCCACCCGCCCGACGCGCACGCCCGCCACCGAAACCGGCGAGCGGACCTTCAGGCCGCCGACATTCTCGAAGCGGGCGATCAGCTCATAGCCCGGTTCATTGGACATCGCACTGAGGTTGCTGACCTGCATGGCCAGCATAAACAGTGCCGCCAGGCCCGCCACGACGAACAACCCTACCCCAATCTCAATCGTTCTGATCCGTTCCATGTCTCAAATATCCCCGAACATCAGCGCCGTCAAGACGAAATCCAGGCCCAGTACGGCCAATGCCGTATGGACCACCGTGCGGGTCGTGGCCCGGCTCACGCCTTCCGAGGTGGGCATCGCGTCGTAGCCCTCGAAGACGGCGATCCAGGTCGCGGCGAACCCGAACACGAGGCTCTTGATGACACCGTTGTAGATGTCCTCGTGCAGATCGACCTTGTCCTGCATCTGCGACCAGAAGGCGCCGCTGTCCACGCCCAACAACCCCACACCGACGAAATAGCCGCCGATCACGCCGACGGCACTGAAGATGGCGGCCAGTAGTGGCATGGACAGGAATCCCGCGAGGAAGCGCGGTCCGATCACCTGACGGATGGGATCGACGGCCATCATCTCCATTCCCGACAGTTGCTCGGTGGCCTTCATCAGACCGATCTCGGCGGTGAGCGCCGAGCCGGCGCGGCCGGCGAACAACAGCGCCGCGACCACCGGCCCCAGTTCACGCACCAGCGACAGCGCCACCACCACACCGAGCGACTCCGCGGCCCCGAAATCGACCAGTGTATTGTAGCCCTGCAACCCCAGCACCATGCCGACGAACAGTCCGGACACCACGATGATCACCAGCGACAGCACACCCACCGAGTGCATTTGCAGGATGACCAGGCGCGGACGCAGCAGCAGGCCCGGCAGGCCCGCCAGCACCTGTAACAGGAACAGGTTGCCCCGCCCCAGGCGCTCGAACACCCCCAGCGCCCCGTGGCCCAGCCGCTGCAGCCAATCCATCACGTCGCCCGCGTCCGTATCATCGTCTGTCGCGTCCAGCCTGGACACCCGCCAGCAGGTCATCCCGGTAGGGTGGGGCCTGGTAGTGGAAGGGTACCGGACCATCAGGCAGGCCGTGCATGAACTGGTTCACCCAGGGTGACGGCGAGCGGTTGAGCGCCTCTGGTGTACCGTGCTCGACCACCCGGCCGCCCGACAGCAGATAGATATAGTCGGCGATGGCGGCCGTCTCCTGGACATCGTGGGAGACGATGATGGAGGTCAGATTCAGGGCGTCGTTGAGCAGCCGGATGAGCTGTACCAGCGCGCCCATGGAGATGGGATCCTGACCGCCGAAGGGCTCGTCGTACATGATCATCATCGGGTCGAGTGCGATCGCCCGTGCCAGCGCCACCCGCCGCGCCATGCCGCCGGACAGCTGGCTCGGCATCAGGTCGCGCGCCCCGCGCAGCCCCACTGCCTGCAGCTTCATCAGCACCAGGTCGCGGATCATGACCTCGGGTAGACGGGTATGTTCCCGCAGGGGAAAGGCGACGTTGTCGAAGACGCTCAGGTCGGTGAGCAAGGCACCGCTCTGGAACAGCATCCCCATGCGCTTGCGCAGGCGGTACAGCGCGTCATGTCGGAGTCTGGGCACCTCTTCGCCGTCGACGCGGATGCTGCCCGCGTGCGGCTTGAGCTGACCACCGATCAGACGCAGCAGGGTGGTCTTGCCGGTACCGCTCGGGCCCATGATGGCCGTGACCTTGCCGCGCTGGATATCCAGATCGACGCCGTCGAATATCCAGCGGGTGCCGCGCGCGAAGCGCATGCCGCGCACCTTCACCAGGCTGTCGTTACCGCTGTGTTCGGGGCTTGCTGGCATGCGAGACTGATCGACGTTGTGGAGGCTGGGTGGGTGAGGTTTCAGGATGGCTGCAACACACCCCTGGCCGGCCGGTCGACCCCGTCGTCCCGCCTTGCGGGTACGCCGCGGCGGGACACAGTCTTGCCAAGCGCGGACCTTTCGTCAACTGCATGTTGCTCTTTTGCCCCGCGATTGTCCCATTCCAGCGGGGCGGTTGCCAGTCCTTTCACACATTTTCCTTCGTCGTTCAGCCAGTTCGACGGCAATCCGCCGCCCATCGGCGGTTCCGCGCCTGCTACCGGATCTGTTGCGGGACTGCAACAACACCCCCTTGCCGTCTTGGCAGCCGGCCGCATCTGTGTATCATGACGGGCCCGAGCCTGGACCTCCGGCCCCATGAGCAACGTCTTACCGTTCAAGCGCCCGCGCGCCGCCGACCAGCACCAGGGCAAGACCCTGTGCCGACGCGGCTTCCATAAATGGGAGGCCGAGCCCGGCACGCCCTTTGACGTCAAGACCGGCCGCCTGGTGACTCGCTACCGTTGCAGCCGTTGCGGCGCCACCCGGGTCGAGTCGCAATGAACGAATCTACGTTCGAGGCACTCGGGCTCGCGGTCATCGAGACCGAGGCCCGCGCCGTCGGCGCGCTGGCCGGCCGTATCGACGCGCAGTTCGCCCGCGCCTGCAGCTACATCCTCGCCTGCCGTGGCCGCGTGGTGGTCCTCGGCATGGGTAAATCGGGACACATCGGCGGCAAGATCGCCGCCACGCTCGCCAGCACCGGCACGCCGGCCTTCTTCGTGCACCCGGGCGAGGCCAGCCACGGTGATCTCGGCATGATCACGCCCACGGATGTCGTCCTGGCGCTGTCGAATTCCGGCGAGACCGGCGAGTTGCTGACCATCCTGCCGCTGATCAAGCGCCTGGGCGTGCCGCTCATCACCATGACGGGCAACGCCAACTCGACACTCGCCCGCGCCGCCAACGCCAATATCGACGTCAGTGTGGAGAGGGAGGCCTGCCCGCTCGGGCTGGCACCCACCTCCAGTACCACGGCCGCGTTGGTGATGGGCGATGCGCTGGCCATCGCATTGTTGAAGTCGCGCGGCTTCAGCGCCGAGGATTTCGCCCGCGCCCACCCGGGTGGCAGCCTGGGTCGGCGTCTGCTGTTGCTGATCGACGATATCATGCACACCGGCGATACCATCCCACAGGTCAGCGTCGACGCACCGCTCACCGAGACACTGCACGAGATGACGCGCAAGGGCCTGGGCATGACCGCGGTGCTCGCTGCCGACGGTCGCGTCACCGGTGTGTTCACCGACGGCGACCTGCGCCGTGCCGTCGACCGTGAGATCAATCTCCACAAGACCCCGGTCGGTGAATTGATGACGCGCAACTGCAAGACCGTCCAGCCCGGCATGTTGGCCGCCGAGGCACTGGCCATCATGCAGGCGAGCAAGATCAACGGCCTGCTGGTGGTCGATGCCGAGCACCGCCTGGTCGGTGCGCTGGGCATGCACGACCTGCTGCGTGCGGGGGTGGTATGAATATGGGATTCGGCAGCCGGGATTCGGGATTCGGCAAAACCCGAACCCCGAAC
>JAIOJV010000018.1 GCA_019911805.1 Gammaproteobacteria bacterium | reverse complement strand
GATCCGGGGCGGGATCTGGGGCTGTATCGAGACTCATCACACTGCCTCCTCATGATGTCCCGTCGGGACCATCGGCGGGCCGGTGTCTCCAGGAAAGCAGAATGAGCTCAAGCTTTTCTGCAAACCGGTTCCGCCTTCGCTCTGGTCAGGCTGGGCCTCAGAATAGTGGTCTTCAAGATAGGCCTGGCCCGGGGCCAGGAGGCGATGACGGGTGTTCCCCGCGGCGGGCCCGTCCATGCTCACCCCTTCAAGCGTAGCAGCGCGTGGCGGCAGTGCCAGGACTTCTGACAGTGATGACAATCGAGATGACTATGGTCTATAGGGGAGAAAGCAGTATCGCTACGGGGCCGGCTGCGTGCCACCCTGCCGAGTAAATCCATCCGGGGTACTGTCCGCGTCCGTTGCCTGCCTCAGCAGGGCGCCGAGCAGGTGCTGGTAGTGCTGCATACGCCGGTCAACGCGCCGGCGCTGCCGCCACATGCTGCACGGCCTCCTCGGTGAACGGGATCGGCAGCAGGTCATACAGATGGCCACCAGCGCTGCACCAGGACAGGTGCTCGGTGTAGGGGACGATGCTGTGCGTGTCCAGAAACTGTTTCACGCGCCCGAGAAAGGCTTCATCCAACGGTGCCGGCCCGCCCAGCGACAGGGACAGACCGTAGGCCACCAGCGGTCGCTAGGCGGCGAGTTCGTGCAGATCCCTGCGCCACACGCCGCCCAGGTCCATCCAGTTCTCCGGGGCGAGTTCGAGAAGATCGATGGCGTCCGGTATCCCGGCCCGGAGGGCGGGCAGGATCTCCCGCCTCAGGCCGAGCCCCGCACCCTGTAGCTGTACATCCTGCATGGAGGACCTCCGGTCGAGCGTCCACGGACGCCGGCATTCAGTATAGCCTCGGCCGGGTAGCTGCTGCCCGGCGGGCCCTGTCGGCGCGGGACGCAGTGCCGAGGACAGTGGTTGGGGCGAAGGTCATGGATGCCTTGAGCCTGTGGCCTGCCCGCGTCGCGGGTATTTGTATTTGACCGACTGGTCTACTATAGTCGCGGCATGACCCAGGAACAAGACACCCGCCAACGCATCGTCAACAGTGCCCGCGACCTGATCTACAGCCGCAGCTATGCCGACGTGGGCGTGGCCGAGATCTGCACCCGGGCCGCAGTGAAGAAAGGCAGTTTCTACCACTTCTTTCCCAGCAAACAGGAGCTGAGTCTGGCGGTGATCGACGCACTGCAGACGGGCCTGGAGGAGCAGGTATTGATCCCCGCGTTCGCACATGATCTCCCGCCCCTGCACCGCCTGGAGCGCTTCATCACCATACTGTATGAATTCCAGCGCGACACCGCCGCCTCGAACGGACACCTGCTGGGCTGCCCGTTCGGCAACCTGGCCTTGGAACTCGCCACCCGTGACGAGGTGATCCGGCACAAGCTCGCAGCCGTGTTCGCCGGGATCCAGGCGCGCTTCGAGCAGGCCCTGAACGAGGCCCGGACGGCCGGTGAGATCGACGGCGTGGATATCCCGGCCACCGCCGCGGCCATGCTCGCCTATCTTGAAGGCATCCTGTTGCTGGCCAAGACGGCCAACGACCCGGAGGTGATCCGGCGTCTGGGTCCGGCGTTCGCGCAGATCCGTATCGATCTGCCCGCGAGCTGAGCGTTTTTTGGCTGGAACTTTGACCGACCGGTCTACCCAAAGAGAAAGGAGGGATATCTCATGCAGAGATCGGGGCACCTCGGCCGACTCAGGCGCGCATCCGATGAGCGAGCCTGCTATCGCCGTCCCCGCAACCTACCGGCGTGAGTGGCTGGACGGGTACGGTGCGCGCGGTTGGAAGCTGGACGTCTCCATCGGCGAGCCGAGCGTCATCGCCGCAACCGCCGCGCACGGCACCCGCATACCCACGTCCGTCCTCGTGCATGACATCGTAGATCATCATCTCTGCGGCTTCGGCATCGGCGGCCATCGCAACGAGGCGATGGCGCTGCTGCAGCTCGCCTCGCGTACCGGCACGGACCCGCGTCCGGATTTCAGGCAGATCATCGACGAAGACCTCATGCACGGCCATTGCAACGGTGAAAGCCTGCAGTCCTTCCTGCCCGACGGGCTCACGGCCAGCATCCCGGCCACTGCCGGCGATGATGGCAAGTCCCTCGTCGATGTCCTGCGCGCACGCCTTGGCGACGAGGCGCTGCGCGCACTGCTCGTGGAGCATTTCATTGCGATCGGGCGTTCGGTACAGGCCACGGTGGAGGCCCGCTGGCGGCGGCTGGGTCTGGATTATCGACGTCGCGGCGCGCTGGGCCTCACCCTGCAGCGGCTCCTGGTCCGCATCGACACACTCGTGTGCGAGGCGGACTGGGAACATGCGCATAGTAGCTTCATCATCGGCAACCATCGGTGTGCGGTCGTCATGGACGTCCCCAGTTCGGCCCGTTTCACCGCCACGGTCGGATGACCCGTCATCCGGGGGCATGGCCGCGGGCACTGCTCAACGCAACTGACTGTCCTTGCTGGCGCTGCGATTGAAACCGGCAAACGTCGTCTGCCCTTCTTCCCGTTCCGACTGGCACCTGATACAGAAACGGACACCGGGGACCGCCTTGCGACGCGCCTCTGGAATAGCCGCCTCACATTCCTCACAGTGACTCAGGCCTGCACCATCTGGCAAACGCTCCCGTGCCTGTTTCACCCCGTCCTCGACAGTCGCGTCAATCTGATCCTGCACAGCCCCATCACGGGCCCAACCGACAGCCATAATCCACTCCTGCTTGAAACCACACCCTGCGCTGCGGGTGGGATTTCACATCTATCTATAGCGTCAGCGCACCGGAATCACTTCGGGATCACTCCCTGTCAAGTAATCATACACCATCGCTACAGAACCAATTCACACTGCCCACAGGCAAAAACTCCGCTGTCGTAAGTTACCGCAAATCGTGTAGCGTCATTACAGCCTGGCTCGGGCTGGATAGGCATGCGCCTACCGTTTTGACTATGCTTGCCTGGAGCGGAATACCGCAACGCGCGCTGAAAGGAAACAGGTTTATTTTCACTGCAGCGCCTTCTGAGTGTTTCTGTGGCTGAAATCATTTTTCCATTTTTGGTCGATCCGGCTGCGCAGGTCACTGAATTTGCATCGACCCTGCCGACCAGGCGTGAGGGCGTCCCATCCGGGTCGGCGGCAAGTGCCGCAGGGAGACGGGCCTTGGTCTCTTTTTCCTTGGCTTGGGCCAAAAATAAAGCGCTTACATCGAACTAACTATTATGGGCCTGTAGAAATTGTAATGTCGGCGTCATGCTGGGGACAGGAACTGGCCGTTATGCTATCAGCCTGACAACTCGACACTACCGGCTCATTCGATTTTGCCTGTCTAGTGCCTGGTCATCTTGAGACCTGTATTCATAGGGCAAATTGATAAAAACCACCCGCCCTGCTCAGCGTGTTGATATTGGCAGGCTGTGTACAGGAACCGATCCGCCTGCTGCACGACGGTACTGCCTCGCGAAAATTACGGGATATTTTCGAACTGAATGGTTTGAGGAGCCCACAATGAATCACTCCCATGACAGCAGGCAGGAAGCGCAACCTCAGCACGACATGGCGAAGGGGCACCGCCGTCATTCCGGCAACGGCAATTCCAATGCGTCCAGACAGCAGGCGGACCCTCACAGTCAGCATGATCATGCCGCCATGATCGCGGACTATCGCCGGCGGTTCTGGTTTTCGCTGGTTATTACGCTGCCCATCCTGGCACTGTCGCCGATGATCCAGTCTTTCTTCGGCCTCAGGCAGTCTCTGGCATTCGCTGGCGATACCTATGTCCTGCTGCTGCTCTCATCGGTGGTGTACTTCTATGGGGGCTGGCCCTTTATCAGCGGCTTGTTCACGGAGCTCAGACAACGCCAGCCCGGGATGATGACCTTGATCGCCCTGGCGATCTCGGTCGCCTATTTTTACTCGGCGGTCGTGGTGCTCGGCCTGGCGGGCAAGATCATCTTCTGGGAACTGGCCACCCTGATCGATGTGATGCTGCTGGGCCACTGGATCGAGATGAAGTCGGTCATGGGTGCATCGGGCGCGCTGGAGGCCCTGGTCAAACTCATGCCGACGGTGGCTCACCGCCTGGCAGACGATGGCAGCACTGAAGAGGTACCGGTGGCGGAGATCAGGCCCGGAGACCGGGTACTGGTCAAACCCGGTGAAAAGGTACCGACCGACGGCCGGATCATCAGCGGCAGGACCAGCCTCAATGAATCCATGCTGACCGGCGAATCCACGCCGGTTGAAAAAGAGGAAGGCGACGAGGCCATCGGCGGGGCCATCAACGGCGATGGCGCCATTACGATCGAAATCAGCAAAACGGGCGACGAGACCTATCTTTCCCAAGTCGTCGAGATGGTACGCCAGGCGCAGGCATCGCGTTCCCGCACCCAGGACCTGGCCGACCGGGCCGCCCAGTGGCTGACCTATATCGCCCTGTCCGCCGGCGGATTGACACTGGCAGTATGGCTGGTGCTGGGTCGGGCCTTCGATTTTGCGCTCGAACGAATGGTCACGGTCATGGTCATCACCTGCCCGCATGCCCTGGGCTTGGCGGTCCCGCTGGTGGTGGCGGTCAGTACCAGTCTGGCCGCAAGAAGCGGCTTGCTCATTCGTGACCGCAGTGCCTTCGAGCGGGCGCACAGGCTGCAGACCATCGTCTTCGACAAGACCGGCACGCTCACCGAAGGTCGCTTTGGCGTGAGCGACGTGGTGGTGCTGGGTGAGCGTGGCGAGGATGAGATGCTGGGCCTTGCCGCCGCACTGGAAAGCCAGTCCTCGCATCCGATCGCCGCCGGGATCGTGCGCTCGGCGCAGGATCGTGGGATTGCGCTGCAGCCCGCCTCCGACTTTGAAAATCTGCCCGGCAGCGGGGTACAGGCGCGCGTCGATGGCCGCCTGGTGCGCGTGGTCAGTCCCGGTTATCTGCGCAGGGAAAACATTCAGGTGCAAAACGATGCCCTGGACCGCCTCATGCAGGAGGGAAAGACCGTCGTGTTCATCCTGGAAGAGAACCACCCGATTGGCGCAGTCGCCCTGGCGGACATCGTGCGCGAGGAATCCCGCGAGGCGATCGAACGACTCAAGGCCATGGGTATCCAGTGCATGATGCTGACGGGCGATGCCGAGGCCGTGGCCCGCTCCGTGGCGAAGGAGTTGGGACTCGATGACTACTTTGCCGAGGTACTGCCGGATCAAAAGGCCGTCCGGATACGCGAGCTCAGGCAACGCGGTCTGCGGGTGGCGATGGTGGGTGACGGTGTCAACGATGCCCCGGCCCTGGTGGAATCCGATCTCGGGATTGCCATCGGCGCCGGTACGGACGTGGCCATCGAGTCGGCCGATATCGTGCTGGTCCGTTCCGATCCGCGCCATGTGGCCGACATCATTGCACTGTCCCGCGCCACCTACAGCAAGATGATTCAGAACCTGCTGTGGGCCACGGGCTACAACGTCTTCGCCATCCCGCTGGCCGCGGGGGTGGCCTACGGCATCGGGATCGTGCTGACTCCCGCCTTCGGTGCCGCATTGATGTCCCTCAGCACCATCATCGTCGCCATCAATGCCAAACTGCTGGGCGTCAATCATGCTGGAACGAATGGACGCAAAGCCAGTGAGGCGCGCCAGTGACAACAAATCATGATGTGATTGTCTTATTGAGCAGTAGTCAATCACACCATTCCATGACTGGCTGCCATGCCGGTCGTTCATCAGTGAGCATGATGCTCTTTAGACACTATCAGGAGAAACTGTCATGAAACATTTGATAAAAGCCAGCGCCATCATCATCGTCCTGGCCTCTCCTCTTGCGTATGCCGCAACCGGCAACAGCGGGATGGCCAACATGCAAGAACGCATGAAGGAAATGGATCAGACCATGCAGCAGATTCATGCCGAAAAGGATGTGGATACGCGTCAGAAACTGATGCAGAAACATATGCAGCAAATGCGTGAAGGCATGGGCGAGATGAATACCATGATGGGTGGACGCGGTAAGATGATGGGCAATATGGGTGGTGGCATGGGAATGTCGGGTGGTACCTCCCAGGGGAAACAGGGCATGGGCATGATGGGCAAGAGCTCGGGTGGTATGAAGGATGGCGCTATGCAGAAATCCCCGGGCGCAGGCATGTCACAGGAGCAAATGGAAGAGCGCATGAATATGATGCAGATGATGATGGACCAGATGCAGGAGCATCAGCAGCAGTATGAAAAAACCCATCCGTGACAGTATGTCTGACCCAGTAAGCAGCGGCCTCATGGCTGCTGCTTACTCATGCTTTCCGACTGTAGCGAATGAGTGACGTAATCAAGGACACACACTCCAACTGGAATCCGGCGAGGTATAATCATGCATTCTGACCACTGGGAATGGGGATTTGGCTTCGGGCATGGGCTGGTCGGGATGGTATTCTGGCTGATCATCTTTGCAGTGATTGCTGCTGTGTTTTTCGGCCTGTTGGGTTCCGGAACGCGCCGTGGCCGGCAAAGCCCTCGCGAGATCCTGAAGGAACGCTATGCCAGAGGTGAAATCGACCAGGAAGAGTACGAACGCAAGCTCAAGGATATCGACCGATAATCTGCGCCGGGGCTTGCGAGATCACGGCGCGGGTATACGGCTGCCTGGCGGCCGATAAATGACAAATCACCTGCCAGAACTTCAAGTGAGCTCTTCATAAGGGCTGCATTGCGCGGCCCTCCTGCTGACCGCCTGAATCTGACCTCCCTGGGGAACGCCAGAGATTTCCTGTGCTTCGAGCAACGTCGAGTTGTGCATGTCGTCAAGATCGAGCGGGATACCGGCCCCCCCGGGGCTGGGTCTGCCGAACACGCTGTACGCGCCGGACTCGACCATGATCGACCTGTGCCTGACGATGTTGCCGTGAGCGCCGTTTGGCAGCACCAAAGCCGCCGTGAAGTCGCATTTTCAATTACACGACACCACGAGACCAACACCAGTGTTAACCACCTGCAAATTGAGAGAAATCGACAACACTCCGGGAATATGTGATCAATTCATACCGATAACAAGGAACGAACGATGCGCTGCACAGATCACCCAAAATTCAGGAGAATTCCAGAATGAGCGAAGCACGCCGTGACGATTGGGATCCGCGAGACACATCGATCCTGGCCGACCAACGACGCGAGTATGACCAGATGCGGGAGCGCTGCCCGGTCGCGTATAGCGAATTCATGGGCTGGTCGTTATTCCGACATGAGGATATCGCCGGTGTCCTGGCCGATGCAGATACGTACAGCAACGCATCACGGCATCTGGCCATCCCGAACGGCATGGATCCACCCACGCACGGTCGTTATCGGGCAGCGCTCGAGCCGAACTTTACTGCGGCGCAAATGGCGAAGCTCGAGCCACATGCCCGCGCGATCGCCGTAAACCTCCTGGGACCGTTACTCTCCGGTGATGAAACGGAATTTATGGCTGGCTTTGCCATGCCCTTTGTCATGAAGACATTGTGCAGCGTACTCGGCTGGCCCGAGCAGCACTGGGAATGCCTGGGTGGTTGGACACACGGCAGTCGGCAGGCGGCCTTCAGCAAGGACTCCGCGGCCGGCAAGGCCCTGGCCAGTCTTTTCTCGGAGCATGTCAAGATCAACCTGGCTGCGCACCGCAGCACGCCGAATGACGAGACCGACGCCACAGACCGGCTGCTGAACACCAAGGTCGATGGCGTGCCGCTTGACGACGATCAGATCGTCAGTGTCCTGCGTAACTGGGCCGCCGGACATGGCACCGTCGCGGCCGCATTGGGCAACGTGGTCCTGCATCTGGCTCAAGAACACGAACTGCAGGATCGACTGCGGCATGATCCATCACTCATCCCTGCCGCCATCGAGGAGATCCTGCGGGCGGACGGCCCGCTGGTTGCCAACCGGCGCACGACGACGCGGGAGGTGGCGATTCAGGACCGGGTCATTCCAAAGGGTGGGACACTGTCGTTGATGTGGATTGCCGCCAATCGTGATCCGCGCGTGTTCGACGATGCGCATGCCGTCAAGATCGAGCGGGATGCCGAGCCCAGCATGGTCTGGGGCCAGGGTATCCATGTATGCATGGGCGCCTCCTTGGCCAGACTCGAACTGCGTGTGGCGATCGAGGAACTGCTCGCGCACACGAAACGCTTTGATTTCGCCGCCGATGCCCCGCAGCGAACCACGTATCCCAGCAACGGCCTTGCGGTGCTCCCCTTGCGGCTTGGTTGATACTTCGATACTTCAGCAAAAAGTAAACCCAACTTGCTGGCGCAGCGGTGGTCTTTTGCTGTAAGCGGGGGTGACAGGTTCCGTTACATAAAAGGGCCGCATTGCGCGGCCCTCATAACGACTACCTGAATATGGCGTCCCCTAGGGGAGTCGAACCCCTGTCGCCGCCGTGAAAGGGCGGTGTCCTAGGCCTCTAGACGAAGGGGACAGGACTGAGTGCTTGCGTTATTCGTCTGGACGGTGCAACTGGGTGACCACCACACCGGTGAGCAGGGCCACGAAGCCCAGCGGCACCAGGATGAGCAGGTTGACCGCGATCCCCTCCGCATCCCGGAACATGGCCGTGAAACCACCGACCAGCCCGACCACACTGAGCAGGATACCGAGGTACACTGCGACCCGACCGAAGCGGTGCATGAACCGTCACTTCAAACGCAAGGCAAAAAATTGGTGGAGCTAGTCGGGATCGAACCGACGACCTCTTGCATGCCATGCAAGCGCTCTCCCAGCTGAGCTATAGCCCCACGCGGAGCGCGAACTTTACGCCAGGCGCGCTTCGACTGTCAACCTCCGCCAGCGGGGAAAACTGCCTTTTTTCTCTCGGTTTGGCGACATCTTGCGGGGACCGGCGGGGTATACCTGACCAGGCCCGTGCGCAAGGTGATACGCCTTGACCCCCAGACGTGCATCACGGGTTGAGGTCCCGCGTCTGATAGCGGAAAAAAGAGGGCAGCGAAAAAAAGGGAGGGTGTTTGCGCACCCTCCCCCTCATCACCGCACCGTCGGGTGTCAGCTGCTCTCTTGGACCATGTAGGCAACGGCGGACTTGACCTCGTCGTCGGACAGGCTCGTGAAGCCACCCTTGGGCGGCATGTAGCCCTTGGCACCCTTGTAGCCTTCGATGGCATGCTTATTCAAGGTGTCCATACCCTGCGCGATACGTGGCTCCCAGTTGGCCTTGTCGTCCAGCTTGGGGGCACCGGCCGCACCGGTGGCGTGACAGGCCATGCACTTGGATTGGTAGACACTCTTGCCGACCGCCAGATCGACGTCAGCTGCCGGGGCAGCGGCGGGGGCGGTCTCACTGGTGGCCGCTGCTCCGGCGGCTGCATCGCCGGCCGCAGTGGCGGCCTGGTCGGCCATATCGGCGGCACCGGCCGCGGCGGCCTCGGCCGCTTCACCAGCCTGTTCAGCGGCCTGTTCCGTCGCCGCACCGGCGTCGGCGGCCGTCTGCTGGGCCGTGTCCATCGCCTGGCTGGTCATATCCTGGGCCTGCCCTGTGGGCGATGTGCCCTGATTATCGGCATCACCCTTGTCACCGCAGCCGGCCAGGGCCAGTGCGGAACAGATCAACAATAATTTGAATGGCTTCATCGGAATTTCCTCAGGTCAGTGGGCGGAGTACGGTTCCAGCGTTCTTCTATTTTGATTCCAATCCGGCGGCGTCAGCACAGTCCGACGCGCCACCACGGACATATCTGCCGTGCGGGCCGGCCACCGGCATTGTGCGCAGGTGCCGACTGTAACAAGCACCCGGCTGGGGGACAACCGCTCCCGGATCAGGCCTGCGGCAAGGCGTCGATGTAATCGAGCGCGCGCTGCAGACGCGCGAGCACCCGTTCGCGCCCAATCAGATGTACCGTCACGTCGATCGGCGGCGATACCGTCCCGCCGGACAGCGCGACGCGCAGCGGCTGCGCCACCTTGCCGAGCTTTTCGCCGGTGGCCTCGGCCACGGCAACGACGCAAGTGTGGATCAGCTCCGGCTGCCAGTGGACCAAAACGGCCAGTTGCTCCTTGAGCGCCGCCAGCAGCGGTCGCGCCGCGGCGGTCAGGTGCTTCTGTGCGGCCTGCTCGTCGTAACGCTCGAATTCACCGTAGAAATAGGTGCTGTTGGCCGCCATCTCCACCAGTGTCTTGGCGCGTCCCTGCTGTGCCTTGACCACCTCGTGCAGTGGCGGCGCCGGTGCGGGGTCGAGGTTCAGCCGACCGAGGTGGTAGCTGAGATGACGCGCGACGTGGGCGGGATCGCTGTCCTTGATGTACTGCTGATTGAGCCACAGCAGCTTGTCGGGATTGAAGCAGGAGGCGGCCTTGTTGACATCCTTCACATCGAACAGCTCGATCATTTCGCCGATGGTGAAGACCTCCTGATCTCCATGGGACCAACCCAGGCGCACCAGATAGTTGAGCAGCGCCTCGGGCAGATAGCCATCCTCGCGATACTGCATCACGCTGACTGCACCGTGACGCTTGGACAGACGTTTGCCGTCTGCGCCGAGGATCATCGGCAGGTGTGCGTACTGCGGCGGGGTGGCGCCGAGCGCGCGCAGGATGTTGATCTGGCGCGGCGTATTGTTCAGATGATCATCACCGCGGATGACATGGGTGATGTCCATGTCGGCGTCGTCGACCACGACAGTGAGGTTATAGGTCGGCGTACCGTCAGTGCGCGCGATGATGAGATCGTCCAGCTCGGTGTTCTGGAACACCACGCGACCACGGATGCGATCCTCGACGACGACCTCGCCCTGTTGCGGGTTGCGGAAACGGATCACATAAGGCGCATCGGGCGCAGGTGGCGTCGCACCATCACGGCAGCGGCCGTCGTAGCGCGGCTTCTCCTTGCTGGCCATCTGGGCTTCGCGCAGCTTCTCCAGGCGCTCCTTACTGCAATAGCATTTGTAGGCATGGCCGTTGTCGAGCAGTTGCTGAATGATGACGCCGTAGCGGTCGAAGCGCTTGGTCTGGTAGAACGGACCCTCGCTGTAGTCCAGCCCCAGCCAGGTCATGCCCTCCAGAATGGCGTTGACCGATGCCTCGGTGGAGCGCTCCAGATCGGTGTCCTCGATACGCAGGATGAATTGGCCACCGTGTTTGCGGGCGTACAGCCACGAAAACAGTGCGGTGCGGGCACCGCCGATGTGCAGATAACCCGTGGGACTGGGGGCGAAACGGGTACGGACGGTCATGTCGGTGCAGGTCCCCTGGAAGGCGCGTGACAGGGCGCGAAAGCGGCATATTGTAGCCGAACGCCCGACCCGTTGTCCGGATGCCGCCACCCGCGCCCCGCCTCCTGGTTGACCCCTACGGGAACGGGCCCTAGAATGCACTTCCCTGCGCCGGGACCGTCTCTAGGAGTCGGATCTGGCCGCGGGGACTCCAGGCGCCAGCCAGTAAAAATGGGCGCGTAGCTCAGCGGGAGAGCATCGCCTTCACACGGCGGGGGTCACAGGTTCAATCCCTGTCGCGCCCACCATATCTTTCGAGGACTTACGAGCCCTCTGCCAGATATGCCCTGCCATTCGGGACACGTTTGGGACACGCCGTCCCGGACTGCCCAGCCGCTCCAGCCGCTATACGTTGCATCCCATGAAGGTCAGAGGGCAGCAGGACAACCACGGTCGGAGATCCCTTCGGGCAGATCGGGCGTAGCGCCGCTGCTGCGCTACGACGGTACGGAAATACCCAGGTAAGAACGCGCACTGCAGCGCTGTGGGGTGTTGAGGGAACTGCCGCTCAGAACCCACCGATATAGGCATAACCGTCGTTCTGCAACTCGATCAGGCGGGTATACCCGTCATGCACGATCGTCACGCCGGGCAACACGTCGGGCGCCGTCCAGCCCATCGACCGCATCGTGCTGTGGCAGATTTCCACACTCACCCCCAGGTCCAGCAGGTCCTGGGTGATCGCCGCGTTGAGGTTGGCCGCAAAGGGATCATCGATGGCCATCCAGTAGGTCTCCTCGATCAGCAGGAACTTCGCGGCATCGCCATGCAGCACCAGGTGGATGTCAAGCTGATCGGGTGCCACCTGCTGCTTGTGGTAGGCCTCGATCAGACCGCGTGCGTAATACAGTCCCCTGCTGATGCCGGCCGTCGCCTCATCGGAATGGATATCGTAGACCACGCGATAATGTGCCTGCGGATCGACGCGTACCAGTGGTCGATCCTCCGGCGCGGGTGTCACCGCCATGGCCGCCGGTGGACCCGTCAACCCGAGCACGCAACCGATCACGCAGATGATTCTCAGGTAGCTCATGAGCGACCTCCGCTGAACCTGAAATGTCAGGTGTGTATAGGCAGTATAAACCGCCTTTTTGGTGACTCGCAGCGCGTAGTCGCGGCTGATCGGTGTCGGCACCTGCGGTCGGCAGGCCTTGCCGAATCGCCCATCAGCGGGTAGATCGGCGCCACCCCGAAGTACTGATTGAAGATGCAGATCCCTAAGGCTGCGCGGCGCGCTCGATCGGCTGGGGAAAACCTGGCGTTGCCCCGCAGGGCGATGGCCGGATTTTTACTGGCGGACGGGATCAGCGGCTATTCAGGGCCCGGAAACCCAATGCCACGTCATCCGGATCGGCTCCCGGCGCGATAAACAACCGGGCGTGCACCCGTTCCGGGTCGATGCCGGCTGCTTTGACGGCCTCCCGGGGCAGGGTGGCCAGCCACCAGGCCAGTGCTGCCTGGGTGCGGGTTTCCACCCAGGGTTCCAGTGCCTCCGACGTGCGTTCCCGATAGGCGTTCAGCCCGGCATCGTAAAAGCGCGCCACATTCCGCAACAATTCCTGTTGCCGATCGACTGGCGCGGTACCGGACGCACTGTGATACAGCTGCCAGGCGATGCCGGGCCAGACCTGCGCGGGCAGATAACCTTCCAGTTCCGGTTTCCCTTCGGGGGACAGGGCATGCAGGTACCCCTTGTCCGTGCGCAGGTGACGGTCCAGACCCTCGAGCGCCGCGCCCGCCCATGCCAGCAGCGTGGGATCTTCCAGTGCTTCCGCGGCCCGCACCAGCGCGGCGATGGCCTGGCCCGAGGCGTCGGCGTAGCTGGTGCGGTCCACGACCGGTGGGGCCAGGGTCAGGCGTGTCGCGCGCGGCTGGGCATAGTAGCAAGGATCCGAGTGCTGGCTGGTATGGAAACGCTGTTCATCGGGTTGCCAAAGGTGGGCCTCCAGATAGTCGAGGCCGCGTTCCACGACGGTGCGGTAACGGTCTTCCCCGAGGCGCGCATAGGCATCGGCGAACAGCCACAGGAAGGCGGCGTTCAGGTCCAACCGCTTGGAGGTCTCCAGGGCACGCTTACTATCGGGCTGGTCCGGATCATGGAAGAAGAAGAAACCGCCTTCCTCGTGGTCGGCGAGGTCTTCGATGACCTGGTCCAGCAACCCGGGCATGCGCTCGCGCCAGGTTTCCTGGTGCAGGAGAAAGGACAGCGTCCACGGCTGCGGCCGCTTGCTCAGGGTGCCGAACATGGCGCTACCGCCGAGGCGCCGGGTGTTCGGGTCGTACACCTCATCCAGCATCTTCAGGAAGGCCTCGACACTGTCGATGGGCGCGTCAGTGGGTGTGAGTTCGCGCCCGGTGATCGAGATCTGGCGGCGCCCTTCGGTGAGTATCCGCACCAGGTCGCCGGCCCCCACATGGCCCGTGAAGCGGCCCCGGATCTCGTCACGGGCGTCCAGGATCACCACGAACGGCAGGCCGCGGCCGCCGTAGCGGGTGAACAGGTCCCGCCGCCGGTCGAGATCGATCAGGACCGGGATATAGCCGGCGTGGAGGCTCGCCACGACCCCGTCCTGCTCCAGGCTTTCCTCCTGGAAATCCCGGCACCAGCTGCACCACTGCCCGTGGAAATACAGGAACAGGGAACGGTTTCCGGACCTTGCCTGCTGGAACAGGGACGGTTCGAAGTGCTGCCATTCGATCCGGGACCCGGCCGGGTATTCGTCCGGCGTGGTGTCGGCGAATACCGTGGCCAGCGCCTGGACCAGAAACAGGAAAACCAGGTGTGTCAGCCCATTTCCGCAGCCACGCCGGCCAGGGGATGCACGCGCAAGTTTGCCTGTCGGCCTTTCTGCGTCATGGTGATGTGTACGGTTGCTCATGTCCGTTTGGATACCGGCCGGCCGGCAAAATTCCCGGCAACCGGTGCGGATCGAGGACGCCGACTGCAGCGCGAGCGGGATTACGATCTGTGTATAGGCAGTATAAACTGCCTTTTTGGTGACTCGCAGCGCGTAGTCCCGCCTGATCGGTGGCGGCACCTGCGGTCGGCAGGCCTTGCCGAATCGCCCATCAGCGTGTAGCTCGGCGCCACACCTCAGCATCCGCCCCGGTGACGGCCTCGCCGGCGCACTTCTCCCCCCCCCCC
>JAIOJV010000017.1 GCA_019911805.1 Gammaproteobacteria bacterium | reverse complement strand
GCGGGTCGCGGTGCAGCAGGTCCGGCCAGTCCAGCCCACCGGCACAGCTCAGGGTGTCGCCGTCGAGCAGGAACAGGGAGCAGCACTCGAACTCGTTGTGCTCCATGAGGACGCGCATGGCGTCGCGCAGCAGCTCGTCCTGGCTGCTGCTGTGCAGGCTGAGCCCGGAGAGGCTGCGCAGCGCCGACAGGTCGTTTACCAGCTTGATGAAGCGCTGGTTCAGTTCTTCATAGGCGGCGGTGAACGGGGCGACATTCATGGTAGGTCGGTTGCCTCAGTGCGTATTGGCGAGCGTCCTGGCGAAGGCCCGTGTCTGCTCATCCTGTGCGCGGATCTGGGCGACGGCCTTGTCGATGTCGGCCGCGTCCCACCCGGGGGAGGTGCCGTCGGCCGTGTCGGTCGGGGCGGGCTGCGCGTCGGGATCATCATACAGTGCCGCGGCAAAGCGCGCACACCAGGTGACGAGTTCCACCAGCGGTGCCGCGGCGCCGGCGCGCCAGGGTTCGTGGCGGAATTCGATGACATCTGTCACCGCGGCGGGGAGCTGCCAGCGGCGCGCGAGGATGGTGCCGGCCTCGATCTCGGTCATGGCCAGCTGCTCGTTCTCCAGGGAGAGCAGACCCCGTTCCGGCGCGGCCGCCCAGTCGCGGAACACGCGCCCCATGCGGTCGGGGAAGGCGTGTACCAGGACGAGTTGCCCCAGATTGTGCAACAGGCCGCACAGGAACAGGCTGCGTCGCAGCTCCTCGGGCAGGCGTGCGCGCGGCGCGAGACGGCCGCATAGATTCGCCGTCTGGATGGCGCGATACCAGTAGCGCTCCAGCTGGAACTCCGGGCAGGCGCTTACATCGAAGGGTTTGCTGAGGGCGATACCGACGGCGATGCCGCGCACCAGATTCAGCCCGAGCACCCGCACGATGGCGTCCGCGACCGAGCTGATCTCGGTCGGACGGGCGAAATAGGCCGAATTAGCGATGCCGACGATGCGTGCGGCAAGGCCCGGGTCCTGTTCGATCAGGGTGGACAGTTCGCCGATGTCGCATTGGTCGTTGGCGATCAGATCCAGCAGCCGGCAGGCAACGGCGGGCAGCGGCGGTAGCAGCAGGATGTCCTGGATGCGTTTGTGCTGCCGGCTATGGTCGTCGTCGTCGGTCATGGGCGTGAAGCAATCATCTGTCGGTGACGGCATCGCAGGCGTGGTGCGGGCGTGCCGCTGTCAGCATGGCGATGTTGACGGCCGCGGTCAAGCGCCGGCCGGTCGCGCGGTACGGACACGTGCAGTCTTTGCCAGGGGCCGCCGGCCACAGTATCGTCGGAACCCAGCCAGCGAGACTGAAAACCCGATTCTGGCCACGGAAGCACACGGAAGACACGGAACTGAAGCCGCATCCAGACATCCGGCCCGGTACTTGGCGGGTGCATCGGGCGGTGGTGTGCAGCATACGATCTGGCCCGTGTTTTCCCGTCTGCTTCCGGGACGGGTGTGGCGGTTGGAATGAAAGGAGAACAGGGTAATGCAATTACGCTTTCTGGGCGCCGCGCGCGAGGTTACGGGCTCGTGCTTTCTGCTGGAGACCGGCCGGGCGAAGGTCCTGATCGACTGCGGCCTGATTCAGGGCCGCCCGGCCGACGAGGCGCGCAACCGGGAGCCCTTCCCCTTCGCCGTCGAGGACATCGACGCGGTGGTGCTCACCCACGCCCATCTCGACCATTCGGGCCGCCTGCCGCTGCTGATCAAAAGCGGCTATCGCCAGCCTATCTACACCCAGCGGGCGAGCCGTGATCTGTGCCGCATCATGCTCAAGGATGCCGGTCATCTGCAGGAGAAGGATGCCGAGTGGGAGAACCGCAAGCGCGAGCGCAAGGGGTTGCAGCGGGTCGAGGCCCTGTACACCGTCGCCGACGCACAGGCGACCATGCGCTACTTTCGTGCCATGGACTACGATGTCGAACGGCTCATCGCCCCGGGCGTGTGGCTGCGCCTGTACGATGCCGGCCATATCCTCGGCTCCGCCATCGTCGAGCTGCGGGTGCAGGACGACCGGGGTGAGCGCATCCTGGTGTTCAGTGGTGACCTCGGCCACAGCGGCGCACCGATCCTGCGTGATCCCGTGCGTGTGCGGCGCGCTGATCTGGTGGTCATGGAGAGCACCTACGGCGAACGCCAACACCGCAGCTGGGACAGCACCTGGGAGGAACTCCACGGTGTAGTGCGCGAGGCGCGCGCGGCGCGCGGCAACATCCTGGTCCCATCCTTCGCGATCGGGCGCGCGCAGTTGTTGCTGTATGTCCTCAAACAGCACTACCACGACTGGGGGCTGGAGGGCTGGCAGCTGTTCGTCGACAGCCCCATGGCGATCGAGGCGACTGAGGTCTACGCCAGGCACTGGCGGCTGTATGACCAGGAGGCCACTCAGGTGCGCCGTGAGGATGGTGATCCTTTCCGTCCGCCCAACCTGCATCTCAGCCGTACGTCCAACCAGTCCATGGCCATCAACAAGATCCGCTCCGGTGCCCTGATCATCGCTGGCAGCGGCATGTGCACCGGCGGGCGTATCAAACACCACCTCAAGCACAATCTGTGGCGCAGCGACTGTCACGTGATCATGGTGGGCTTCCAGGCGCGCGGTACGCTGGGGCGCGCCCTGGTCGATGGTGCCCGCCATGTGCGACTGTGGGGCGAGACCATCCGCGTGGGCGCGAAGATCCATACCGTGGGCGGTCTGTCGGCGCACGCCGATCAGCATGGACTCATGGACTGGTATGCGGGCTTCGACGGACATCCGCCCGTCGCGCTGGTGCATGGCGAGGAGGACGCCATGCGCAGCCTCGGTGAGACCTTGCAGGGGCGCGGCGTACAGGTCAGCCGTCCGCGACCGGGTGAGGTGCTGAAGATCACCTGATCAACTGCGGTAGTACCTTCGTTGGTCATCCAGGTTTTCCGCAGGTACATGGATGCCGAAACCGCTGCCTGGCCCGCAGCGGTTCATGCACTGCCGACTGCTCAACCGCAGGCGCAGTTCCCGTACCCGCACACAGGCGGGATGCGTGGAGGGAATTGGAATGAAAGCAGGAGTTGAATATGTACGATAACGCCGTCGCATGGATCGTTGCGCTGGGCGCCAATCCCTATCTGCACACACTGTACGCCGGTCTGCTGCTGGTCACCTTCGCCTGGCTGTCCAACTGGGTCGTCAAACGTATCCTGGTGCGCGGTCTGCATCGTATCGCCTCGCGGGTGGCCGATCCGGTATTTCAGGAATTCGGGATCATCAAGCGCCTGTCCAATATCGTCCCCGCACTGGTGATATCCCTGGGCATAAATGCCGTTCCGGGGCTCCCGGAGACGGCCGTGAGCGTCGTGCGCAATGTCAGCAGTGGCTTCATCGTGCTGACCATGGCCCTGGCGCTGAGTGCCGCCCTGGACATCGTCAACTTTGTCTACCAGCGCCGGCCCGACGCCAGTTCGCGCTCGATCAAGGGCTATGTACAGGTGGTCAAGATCTTCGTGTATGCGATCGCCACCCTGCTGATCATCGCCACCCTGATCGATCGTTCCCCCTTGATCCTGCTCTCCGGTCTCGGTGCCATGGCGGCGGTACTGATGCTGGTCTTTCAGGATACCCTGCTGTCCCTGGTGGCGAGTGTCCAGATATCCTCCGGTGACATCGTCCGCGTCGGTGACTGGATCGAGATGCCGCAGCTCAACGCCGATGGCGACGTCATCGATATCGCGTTGCACACAGTGAAGGTGCAGAACTGGGACAAGACTATCACCACCATCCCCACCAAACGCCTGATCAGCGATTCGTTCAAGAACTGGCGGGGCATGGCGGAGAGCGGTGGGCGGCGTATCAAGCGCAGCATCTACCTGGATCAGCAGAGCGTACATTTCCTCAGCGATGAGGAGCGCGAACACCTGCATCGCTTCCGGCTCCTGGACGATTACCTGCAGGAAAAGAAGAGTGAGATCGATGCGTGGAACGAGGGTCTGGCGCAGGCCGGCGAGGAGGCCGTGAACACGCGCCGGTTGACCAACATCGGCTGCTTTCGCGCCTACGTGGTGCGTTATCTGCGCAGTCATCCCGGGATCCACCAGTCACTGACGCTGATGGTCCGTCAGCTCAGTCCTACGGCGGATGGGCTGCCGCTGGAGATCTACTGCTTCACCAACACAGTGGCCTGGGTGCGCTACGAGGGTATCCAGTCGGACATCTTCGACCACCTGATCGCGATCCTGCCCGAGTTCGGTCTACGCGTCTTCCAGCACCCGAGCGGCGCCGACCTGCGCGAACTACGCGGTGCGTCGGGCCAGCACTCACTGCTCGGCCCGGGCGGCTGAATACCGCCCGACCCGGTGGCCCGATCGCCTGCGATCAGCGCAGCAGCAGTACCGGCACTGTCGCATCGCGGATCACGCTGGTCGTCGTACTGCCGACCAGAAAGCGGCGGATCACGGAGTGGCCGTAGGCGCCCATGATCAGCAGATCGATGTCCTGTTCGCGGCGGTAGTCGCACAGCACACGCTCGACTTCGCCTGCGCGCAGCGCCGCCGGTGCATCGAAGCCGGCCGCGGTGAGCGTGTCGCGGGCCCAATCCAGCTGCGTGCGGTGCTCGGCACTGTCCGCGCCGACCATCACCACATGGCAGGGCAGGCCGCGGAACAACGGGCTGGCCGCGACCATTTCAATACCCTTGCGCGTGGTCGCGCTGGCGTCGAAGGCGAGCATCACCCGGCGCGGTCGGTGGTACTCGGGGGTGGTGACCAGGATCGGGCGGTGCAGGGTGCGCACCACACTCTCCAGGCGGCTGCCAACGTGTTCGCCGAGGTGCTCGTCGTGCTTGCCGAGTACCACCAGGCGGGCGCCGTCCTCCATCTCCACCAGGGTTTCGACCAGGCTGCCGTGGCGCTGCAGCGTGGCGGGATCGGTGACACCGGCGGCGACGGCACGCGCGCGCGCCGCCGCCAGCAATTCGCGGCCCTGTTCCAGCGCCAGCCGGCTGCGTTTTTCGTCGAGTGCGGCGAGTTCCTCCAGCAACGCCTCGCGACTGCCCAGACCGATGTTCCCACTCAGATTGCTCTGGATCGGGTACTCGGACTTGTCCAGCACGTGCAGGAGCAACAGCGGCGCGGTCATACGCAGGCTGGCCCAGGCAGCGTAGTCGCACACCGCCGGTGAGACATCCGTCCCGTCGATACACGCCAATACCTTGGTCATGCGATCGTTTTCCTCAGTGGCTCATCAGTCTGGCGACGGCATCGGGCTTGTCGTGCACGGCGAAGCGGTCAACGATGGTGGCGCTGGCCTCGTTGAGACCGACGATCTTCACTGCAGTGCCCTCACGACGGAACTTGAGGACCACCTTGTCCAGGGCGCTGACCGCGGTGATGTCCCAGAAATGCGCCTGGCACAGATCGATCACGACGGTGTCGATGGCCTCCTTGAAGTCGAAGACCTCGATGAACTCGGCCGCCGAGGCGAAGAACACCTGGCCGACCACACGATAGGTACGGGTGGTGCCGTCGGCGTGGAGTTCCGAGGTGGCATACCGGTACTGGCCGACTTTATTGGCGAAGAACAGCGCCGCCAGCAGCACGCCGACGAAGACACCGTACGCAAGATTGTGTGTGGCGACGACCACCGCGACCGTGGTCGCCATGACAATACTGGAACTCGGTGGATGCTTCTTCAGGTTACGCAGCGATTCCCAGCTGAAGGTGCCGATGGACACCATGATCATCACGGCGACCAGTGCGGCCATCGGGATTTGTGCCACCCACTCACCCAGGAACACAACCATCAGCAGCAGGAACGTGCCAGCGCACAGGGTCGACAGCCGGGTGCGGCCGCCGGACTTCACGTTGATCACCGATTGGCCGATCATGGCGCAGCCCGCCATGCCGCCGAACAGGCCCGCGGTGATGTTGGCCATGCCCTGGCCCTTGCATTCGCGATTCTTATCGCTCGGGGTATCGGTGAGGTCATCGATGATGGTGGCGGTCATCAGCGACTCCAGCAGGCCGACGATTGCCAACGAGACCGAATAGGGGAAGATGATCGTCAGGGTCTCGAGATTCCACGGCACCGCGGGCCAGAGGAATACCGGCAGGGTATCCGGCAGCTCGCCCATATCGCCGACGGTACGGATGTCCAGTTCGAGTGCCATGGCGATGCCGGTCAGTACCAGAATGGTTACCAGCGGCGAGGGTATCGCCCGGGTGAGGTATGGAAACAAATAGATGATCGCCAGGCCGCCGGCCGTCATGGCATAGACATGCCAGGTGACGTTGGTCAGCTCCGGCAGCTGTGCGAGAAAAATCAGAATCGCGAGGGCATTGACGAACCCGGTCACCACCGAGCGTGAGACGAAACGCATCAGCGAGCCCAGCTGCAGAAATCCCGCACCGATCTGCAGTACACCGGTCAGCAGGGTGGCCGCCAGCAGATACTGCAGGCCATGGTCCTTGACGAGGGTGATCATCAGCAGCGCCATGGCACCGGTAGCGGCCGAGATCATGCCCGGCCGTCCGCCGAGGAAGGCAGTAACCACCGCGATGCAGAACGAGGCATACAGCCCCACCTTGGGGTCGACACCAGCGATGACGGAAAAGGCGATCGCCTCGGGGATCAGGGCCAGTGCCACGACCAGCCCGGCCAGCACGTCGCCGCGGACATTGCCCAGCCAATCTTTATTGAACGTATGGAACATTTCGGAACCTGGAGACAACAGTTGCAACACAGCCCGCCAGCATGCGGCTTGCGGCACTTTGGGGATCGTTGGGGTTGACGCGAGCGGGGGCCCGCGGAAAAACAGCTACGTCTATGGCGGTGGGGGGGCTGTAGCGGAAATACGTGACATCGGTGCGACTGCGGCTGAAGGGCGGCGGACTATAGCACGGTGCCGCGGAGAGTGCATCCGCGCGCCCGAAGGCTTGCTCGCGTGGGCGGATCGATGGGCGTAGCGACGTACCCGGCGCGACTCAGACGAAGCGCATCGACAGATCGACAGACACCAGGTCTTTGGTGAGTGCGCCGGTGGAGATGTAGTCGACACCGGTTTCGGCGATGGCGCGGATGGTCTCCAGGGTCACGCCGCCGGAGGCCTCCAGTTTGGTGCGGCCGGCGTTGAGCGCTACCGCTTTGCGCAGGAGGTCGAGGGTGAAGTTGTCGAGCAGCACGATATCCGCCCCGGCCTCGATACCCTCGCGCAGCTCTTCGAGGTTCTCCACCTCGACCTCCACTGGCAGATGCGTGCCGAGCGCGCGCGCCGCAGTGACGGCGGCACCGATGGAGCCGGTGGCGGCGATGTGGTTCTCCTTGATGAGGATGCCATCGTACAGACCGATGCGGTGGTTGTGGCAGCCGCCGGTGCGTACGGCGTACTTCTGTTCCAAGCGCAGGCCGGGCAGGGTCTTGCGTGTATCCAGTATGCGTACCGGCAGACCCTCGGCCGCAGCGGCGTAGCGGGCGGCACGGGTGGCCGTGCCGGACAGGGTCTGCAGCAGATTCAGCGCGGCGCGCTCGCCGCTGAGCAGGGCGCGTGCCGGACCACTGAGTGTGCACAGCACCTGATTCGGCTGCGCGCGTTGGCCGTCGCACAGGTCCCACTGCACCTGGATGCGCGCATCGAGTTCGGCGAACACCGCATCGAACCAGGCGCGGCCACACAGTACCGCCGCCTCGCGGCAGACAACCCGCGCCCTGGCGTGCGCATCCGCAGGGATCAGCGCGGCGGTGACGTCGCCGCTGCCGATGTCCTCGGCAAGCACCCGCCGCACCGTGGCCTGGATCTGCTGCTCGATCGTCTCGAGGCGCATTACGCGGAGATCTCCTGCAGTTCGATAGCGAAGATCTGCGTCGCGTCGGGCGGGATCCCCCCGCCGGCGATGATGTGTTCGTTCATATCATGTCTCCGTTGGTTGTGTGAACCGCCAAGGCGCCAAGACACCAAGTATTCGAACCGCCAAGAACGCCAAGACGCCAAGGATGATTCATGTATAAAGCAAATATGTTTTTACAATAATTTCTCTTGGCGTCTTGGCGTTCTTAACGGTTCCCCCAGATTTTCTTGGTGTCTTGGCGGTTCAAAAAATAGATAAATGAAATGCCGTCACCGTATCGGCACATGCGGCTGCGAAAAATACGTGTCGCGCATTCTCTTCACCAGCCCGGCGAGCAGCAGCAGGGCGATCAGGTTGGGGAGGGCCATCAGGATATTGGCAATGTCGGCGAAATTCCATACCAGTTGCAGCGGCACGGCGGCGCCGAATACCACCAGCAGCGCGTATACGACCCGATAGGGCAGGACCGCGCCCTCGCCGAACAGGAAACGCGCCGAGCGATCGCCGTAATACGACCAGGAGATGATCGTGGAGAAGGCGAACAGCGTCAGGCCGACGCCGACCACCCCGGCACCGGCGGTGCCCAGCGTGGTGCCGAAGGCATGCGCGGTGAGCGCCGCGCCGACCAGCGCCTCGGGGCGGTCGATGTAGCTCCCGGTCACGATGATCACCAGGCCGGTCATGCTGCAGATCACCAGGGTATCGATGAACGGCTCCAGCATCGCGACCAGGCCCTCGCGCACGGGTTCGTTGGTGCGACCCGCGGCATGCGCCATGGGTGAGGAGCCGAGGCCGGCCTCGTTGGAGAACAGGCCGCGCGCCACGCCCCAGCGGATGGCCTCGCCGACCGCGGCGGCGCCGACCGCCGGCACGTTCAGGGCGCCGTCGACGATGGTGGTGATGGCGGCGGGGATGGCGGCCGCATGGTTGATGAGCACCAACAGCGCGGCGACGATGTAGAACAGCGCCATGAAGGGCACCAGCACGGCGGCCACGCGCGCGATGCGGCGGACGCCACCGAGGATCACCAGGCCGACCAGTGTGGCCAGGAGCAGGCCGATGGCCCAGCCGAACCCGCGTGCCTCGGGCCACAGATAGCCGAGCCCGTCGACCACCGAATTGGCCTGCACCATGTTGCCGATGCCGAACGAGGCGATCAGCGCGAAGGCGGCGAACAGGACCGCCAGGCGCTTCATCTGCAGACCGTGCAGCAGGGTGTACATCGGCCCACCGGCGATCTCGCCGGTGGGGCTGACCTCACGGAAGCGGAGCGCGAGGGTGGATTCGGCGAACTTGGTGGCCATGCCGAGAAAGGCCGTCACCCACATCCAGAACAGGGCCCCCGGCCCGCCCAGCGAGATGGCCGTGGCCACGCCGGCGATGTTGCCGGTGCCGACCGTCGCCGACAGGGCCGTGGACAGCGCCTGGAAGTGCGAGACCTCGCCGACGTGGCGCGGATCGGTGTACTTGCCGCTCAGCAACTGGGTCGCGTGGCGGAAGCCGCGCAGTTGGACGAAGCCCAGGCGCAGGGTCAGATACAAGCCGGTGCCGAGCAGCGCGGCCAGGGTGATGGGGCTGCCCCACAGCATGCCGGACAAGGCACCACTCTGTTCGGTAAGCCAGTTCAGGATCTGGTCCATGACGCTGTCCGGGGTGTGGCGCAGGCTTCGGTTGTGGCCCGCAGTCTGTCGCCGGGCAGCCTTCCAGGGGTCGCCATTACGGGCCTTCCGCGGCGTTGCGCAGCGGCCGCAGGATCAGCGTATCCCCCCGTTGGGTGAATTCCAGCCGCTTGAGCACGCTCATGCCGAGCAGGACGTCGTTTTCGCGATAGGCCGGGTTGATGCTGGCCGGCACGTCCCGCAGGACCAGTTCACCGAGTGCCAGGCGGTCGATGCGCGTGCGGTAGCCGGTCACGGTGCCGTTGGCGGTCTGGTAGGTCAGTGGCGCACCGCGCACGAGCCCCAGTTGCGCGGCGAGCCGACCCGGCACCGAGACGTCGCTCGCGCCTGTATCGACCAGGAATTCGACCGGTTCGCCGTTGATGCGCCCGGTCGCGACATAGTGGCCGTAGCGGTTGCGTTGCAGCACCACCTCCACGCCGTCACCGGCCACGCGGCTCAGCACCCGCTGGTTGGGATTGCGTTCGCGTTCCAGGAGGTTGCTGAACAGCAGTGTGAGCAGCCCCAGGCCGGCGACCCAGGCGGCGATACTCATGCCGCGGCCGAGGCGTCTGTCGGGTCGCTGTTCCGGTGGTGTGGGCATGCGGCGATTATACACACCGGCGTAACGCCCTAGCGGACGGGTCGTTCACGCCGCCGCAGCCAGGTCTTTTCGGCCTCGACCAGCAGAAACACGCACAGCGCCATGACCCAGATCGGAATCCACAGGTCCAGCGGCAGCGGCGCCGTACGAAACAGCGTCTGCATGAAGCCGGTGTAGGTGAACAGCACCTGGATCGCACTGACCAGTACCACGGCCAGCAGTACGTAGCGGTTGCCGAGCAGTGCGGTCAGGTTGAGGCTGGAGGCGCGCAGATAGCGGCTGTTGAACAGATACACGATCTCGCCCCCGATCAGGGCGTTCACCGTGGCAGTGCGCGCGACCTCCAGGGTGGCACCTTGCTGCAGAACCCACAGGAAGGTCCCGTAGCTCATGCCGACCAGCAGCAGCGAGACCAGCACGATGCGCCACAGCAGGAAACCCGACAACAGCGCCTCATCGGAGTGCCGTGGCGGGCGGCCCATCAACCCGGGCTCGGCCGGCTCGAAGGCCAGGGCCAGCGCCAGCGTCACCGCCGTGACCATGTTCACCCAGAGGATCTGCACCGGCGTCATGGGCAGTACCTGGCCGAGCAGCACCGCGATCACCACCACCAGCGCCTCCGCACCATTGGTCGGCAGGATGAAGAGGATCGCCTTGCGGATATTGTCGTAGACGGTGCGACCCTCTTCGACGCCCGCGACGATGGAGGCGAAGTTGTCATCGGTGAGCACCATCTCGGCCGCCTCTTTGGCCGCCTCGGTACCCTTCACGCCCATGGCCACACCGATGTCGGCACGCTTCAGCGCGGGGGCGTCGTTGACGCCGTCACCGGTCATGGCCGTGACCGCGCCGTTGGCCTGCAGGGCCTGCACCAGCCGCAGCTTGTGTTCGGGGCTGGCCCGCGCGAACACCTCGGTAGCGCCTACCACCGCGCGCAGAGCGGTATCGTCCAGTGCCTCGATGTCGTGGCCGGTGAGCGCCGTGGCGCCGTCGCCGATGCCGAGTTCCCGGCCGATGGCCGCGGCGGTCACGGCATGGTCGCCGGTGATCATCTTCACCCCGATACCGGCGGAGCGACAGTTCGCCACGGCACGGATCGCCTCCGCGCGCGGCGGGTCGACCAGCCCGACCAGGCCGAGGAGGGTCAGTCCGCCAGCGACGTCCTGGATCTGCAGGCTGTGCTGATCACCAGGCATGCGACGGAACGCCAGTGCCAGTACGCGCCGGCCGCGTGCGGCCAGGGCCTCGGCCTGGGTTTGCCACCAGTCCGGATCGAGTGGCCGATCCCCGCCCACGGCGCGCTGGTGGCTGCACATGTCCAGCACGCTTTCCGGTGCGCCCTTCAGATAGACGCAGACGTGGCCGGTGTGATCGTGATGCAGTGTCGCCATGAAGCGGTGATGCGCATCGAAGGGCACGGCATCGATGCGCGGGCGTTTTCCCTGCTCACGATCGGGTTCCAGTCCGCCCTTGCGCGCGGCGGTGATCAACGCCGCCTCCATCGGGTTGCCGTAGGCGTGCCATTCGCCGTCCTGTCCCTCCAGTACGGCATCGTTGCACAGCAGCGCCGCGCGCAGGGTTTCCATGAGCACGGGGTCGTCCTGCGGGTCGAATGCGCTGTCGCTGCGGCTGAACAGGCCGTGCGGTGCATAGCCGGTGCCGCTGATGCCGATGGGGCCGGCATGGGTGACCACCGTCCGGACCACCATTTCGTTGCGGGTGAGCGTGCCGGTCTTGTCCGAACAGATCACGCTCACCGAGCCGAGCGTCTCCACCGCGGGCAGGCGGCGGATGATGACGTTGCGCGCGGCCATGCGCTGCACGCCGATGGCGAGCGTGATGGTGATGACCGCGGGCAGGCCCTCGGGGATCGCCGCCACCGCCAGCGCGACCGCGGCGAGAAACATGTCGGACAGCGCCTGACCCTGTACCCAGACGCCCCAGGCGAAGGTCAGCCCGGCGAGCAGCAGGATGATGGCGGTCAAGGCCCGGCCGAGGCCGGCGATCTGGCGCAGCAGCGGCGTGGTCAGTGCCTCCACCTGGGCCAGCAGGGCGCTGATGCGGCCGATCTCGGTGTCGCCACCGGTGGCGACCACGAGGCCCAGCCCGCGGCCGGCGGTGATCAGCGTGCCCGAGTAGGCCATGCCCGTGCGATCGCCGAGCAGGGCGTCGGCGGCGACCGCATGGATACCTTTCTCCACCGGCACCGACTCGCCGGTCAGCGCCGCCTCCTCGATCTGCAGTTCGCGCACGTGCAGCAGGCGCAGATCGGCGGGCACCTTGTCACCGGCGGCGAGCTGGACGACATCGCCCGGCACCAGTTCCTCGGCGGGGATCTCCCGCAGGTGGCCGTCGCGCAGCACGGCCGCATGCAGCGAGAGCATATGGTGGATCGCATCCATGGCCTGCTCCGCCTTGCCCTCCTGGATGAAACCGACGATGGCATTGATGATCACCACACCGAAGATCACACCGCTGTCGATCCAGTGGCCGAGCAGCGCGGTGATGGCGCCGGCGGCGAGCAGGACGTAGATGAGGGTGTTGTGGAATTGCAGCAGAAAGCGCATGAGCGCGCTGCGCCGCGTCGGTGGCGGCAGGCAGTTGGGGCCGTGCGCGCGCAGACGGTGTGCGGCGGTTTCTGTCGCGAGGCCGCCTTCGCTGCTGCCCAGGCGCTGCAGACAGTCCTTGCCGGGCAGGGCGTGCCACGCGGGGGGCTCGGGCCGGGTAGTATTCTTCGTCATGGTGATGCATTGTCCTGCGGGGAGCAGTGCGTCGAACACTGATCCAACTGACGACGCGATCCATAGCATGCGCAGACAGAGCATACCGGACCGGTACCGTTCAGGTCATGCGCGCGCCCCCGGTGCGGAGGGACGGCCTTGAACCGACAATTCACAGCCCTTCTACTCGCGCTGCGCGGCAGTGTGCGTGATCTGCTGCCGATCTTTCTGGTCGTTGGCGGTTTTCAGCTCGTCGTGCTGCGTCAGCCGATCCCGGATCTCGGCAACCTGCTGCTGGGCATGCTGCTCGTGGTGATCGGTCTGGCGCTGTTGGTGCGCGGGCTGGAACTGGGGCTGTTCCCGATCGGCGAGAGTCTGGCCTATGCCTTCGCCCGCAAGGGCAGTGTTACGTGGCTGCTGCTGTTCGCCTTCGCACTGGGCTTCGGGGCATCGGCCGCCGAGCCGGCCTTGATTGCCGTTGCCGATAAGGCCGCCGATGCCGCGGTCGAGGGCGGGCTGGTCATGGAGGATGCTCGTCAGGCCTATGCCCTGGGGCTGCGGTTCATCATCTGCCTCGCCGTCGGCATTGCGCTGATGATCGGTGTGCTGCGGATCATCTTCGCCTGGCCCATGCATGTGCTGCTATCGGTCGCGTACGGTATCGTGATCCTGCTGTCGCCGTTCACACCCCGCGAGATCATGGGGATCGCCTACGATTCCGGTCCGGTTTCCAACTCCGTCATCACCGTGCCGCTGGTTGCCGCGCTCGGCGTGGGACTGGCCTCCTCGATCGAGGGACGCAATCCGCTGGTGGATGGTTTTGGGCTGGTCGCCCTGTCCACGGTGATGCCGATGATTTTCGTCATGGTGTACGGGGTGCTGAGCTGATGGAATTCCTCGTCACCGGGATGCGGGTACTGACCACGGCGCTGCTGGCGATCCTGCCGATCGTCGCGGTCGTACTGTTCTTCCAGTTCGTCGCCATCCGTCGGCCGTTGCCGAACCCGCGCCGTGCCTTGCTGGGGCTGCTCTATATCACCGTGGGACTGGTGATTCTGCTGGAGGGATTGGAGCTGTCGCTGTTCCCTTTGGGCGCCATGATGGCCATCCAGCTCACCGATGCGGCCTTCGTCGGCCCGCACACGGCAATCGCCGCCGGCCTCGATTGGCGCGACTATTACTGGGTGTATCTGTTCGCTGCGGCCTTGGGATTTGCCAGCAGCATCGCCGAGCCGGCAGTGATCGCGGTTGCGGCCAAGGTGGCCGAGGTGTCCGGTGGCACCATCAGTCAATGGGGGCTGCGTTTGGCTGTGGCAATCGGGGTGGCGTTGGGGCTGCTGCTCGGTACGGTGAAACTGGTTCTCGGCATTCCCCTGCATCATTTTCTGATCCCCGCCTACCTGTTATTACTGGTGCAGACCCAGCTGGCGCCGCGCAGCATCATCCCGGTCGCCTATGATTCCGGGGGTGTCACGACCTCCATCATCACGGTCCCGCTGGTGACCGCGTTGGGGATCGGGCTGGCGGGCGCGTTACCGGGACGCAGCCCCTTGCTGGATGGGTTCGGGCTGGTGGCCTTCGTCTGCCTGTTTCCGATGATGTCCGTGATGGGCTATGCGCAGCTGAGCGCCTGGTTTGCCAGACGCGCGCAGCGTGAATCGAAAGCCAGAGGAGAATGAGATATGCATTTCAAACTGCTGATCACCCTTATCGAAGACAGCAAGACCAATGCCGTACTCAAGGCGGCGCGACAGGCCGGCGCCACCGGCGCCACCGTGATCAACCAGGCGCGCGGCGAGGGATCGAAAGAGATCAAGACATTCTTCGGGCTGTCCCTGGAGACCCAGCGTGATGTGCTGCTGTTGCTGGTCGAAAGGCATCTCAGCCGGTCGATCCTGGAAACCATCGCCGCCGTGGGCGAGTTCGACAGCAAACCCGGTACCGGCATCGCCTTCCAGATCGACATAGAGGATGCCGTGGGTGTGACCCAGCAGATACGCTCACTCAGTGATGTGGTGGAGGACAAGCTATGACTGACAGTAAACCAATCATCCGGGTGCGCGAGGTCATGAAGACCCGCTTCGACTTCGTCGACGGCATGACCACCGTGGCCGAGGCCCTGCGCACCATGCGGCATGTCGAGACCAAGGCGCTGATCGTGACGCGGCGCGACGACGATGACGAATATGGCATGCTGCTGATCTCGGACATCGCCTGTCAGGTGCTGGCCCGCGACCGCGCCCCGGAGCGCGTCAATGTCTACGAGATCATGACCAAGCCCGTGATCTCCGTCGCCCCCGATATGGACATCCGCTATTGCGCCCGCCTGTTCGAGCGCTTCGACCTGTCACGCGCGCCCGTGATCGAGGACGGCACGGTGATCGGCATCGTCAGCTTTACCGACATGGTGCTGCGTGGGTTGTGTAGGGAGAGTGAGGCGTGAGGAGCAAAAGATAAACCCCTTATTTAGCCACGGAAGCACACGGAACAACACGGAAAAAGTTATTATATAAAACTCCAGGCGAAGATCACGGACTTTACCTGTCGGGTAAGCCCATGCCTCAGGCCCGGCCTGAAGGGTTCCTTCGGTGCGTGGTGCCTCGATGCACCCTGCCAGGCTCCAGCTTCTGCAGAGGGGTCACGATGGCCTCGGTTTTCCAGCAATAGATTTTTTTCCGTGTTGTTCCGTGTGCTTCCGTGGCTAAATAAGGGGTTTGGGGTTTGCTCCTCACTCCTCCACCAGTTCCGACGCGACCAGCTGGCCGGCAAACGGCCTGCGGACCTGTCATGCTACTGTAATATTCATCCGTTCTAATGCCGCCCATTATGCAGCCCGATCATCAGTTTGAAACAACCATTCTGATCGTGGACGATGAGCCGGCCATCCGCGAGATGGTCGGCTTCGCCCTGGAACGCGCCGGCTTTCGCTGGCTGGAGGCGGCCGACGCGGCCCAGGCGCAGGTGGTCATCGCCGATCGGCGGCCCGATCTGGTGCTGCTCGACTGGATGCTCCCCGATCTCAGCGGTATCCATCTCGCCCGCCGCCTCAAGCGCGAGGAGTTCACCGCCGCCCTGCCCATCATCATGCTGACGGCGCGCGGCGAGGAGGAGGATCGCGTCCGTGGCCTGGAGGTCGGCGCGGACGACTACGTCACCAAGCCGTTCTCGCCACGCGAACTGGTGGCGCGCATCAAGGCGGTGCTACGGCGCGCCGGCAAGACCGAGGCCGAAGCCGTGGTCGAGTGCGAAGGCCTGATACTGGACGCGGCCAGTCACCGGGTGACCGCCGCCGGAGAACCGGTGGATCTCGGGCCGACGGAGTTCCGGCTGCTCAACTTTTTCATGACCCACCCGGAGCGCGTGTTCAGCCGCACGCAGTTGCTCGACCGTGTCTGGGGACGTAATGTGTACGTCGAAGAGCGCACCATCGATGTCCATGTCCGGCGGCTGCGCAAGGCCTTGTCGCTGCACGGTCATGATTGCCTGATCCAGACGGTGCGGGGGGCCGGGTATCGGTTCTCTGCACGGGAATAACCTTGTCCAATCCCTGGATCGAAGAGGCTTGGCGCACCGTCGCCATCGCCCTCCTCAGCCTGCTGGTCGGCTGGCTGTCGGGTCATGTCGCCGTGGCGCTGCTGGCCGGCCTGGGCGCCTATGCCGCTTGGCATATGCGTCAGGTCTATCGGCTGGAGCAGTGGCTGCGCCACGGCAAGCGCTTCCATCCGCCGGAAGCGCACGGCATCTGGGAGGAGATCTTCCAGCACATCTACCGTCTGCAGCAGCGTAATCGCAAACGCAAACGCAAGCTCGGCGACATGCTCAGCCGTTTCCAGCAGGCGACCACGGCGTTGCCGGATGCCATCGTAGTGCTCGAGGGCGAGCATATCGAATGGTGGAACGCCGCCGCCCACACGCTACTCGGCCTGAATTACCCGCGCGACGTCGGCCAGCACATCGCCAATCTCCTACGCCACCCGGATTTCGTCGCCTATCTGCGCGGCGGCCGCTTCGACGGTCCCATCCAGATGTCCTCGCCGTGCGACCCGCACATCATCCTGTCGCTGAAGATCGTCGCCTACGGCAAGAATCAGCGACTGCTGGTGGTGCGCGACATCAGCCGTCTGCAGCAGCTCGAGCGCATGCGCCGCGACTTCGTCGCGAACGTGTCGCACGAGCTGCGCACACCGCTGACCGTGGTCACGGGCTATCTGGAGGCGCTACGGGACGACCAGGAGGACGCGGCGGCACGCCGCTGGAACCGCTCGCTGCAGGTCATGCACGAGCAGTCCGACCGTATGCGGGGTATCGTCGAAGATCTGCTGACGCTGTCGCGGCTGGAGACCACGCCGCAGCTGGATCAGCAGGCCCCCGTGGCCGTGCCCGACCTGCTCGCCCGGCTGGTCGAGGATGCTCGCCAGCTGGGTGGCGCGCAGGCACACCGGATCACGCTGGACGCGGACCCGTCGCTGTGGCTGCTGGGCAGTGAGCAGGAGCTGCGCAGCCTGTTCTCCAACCTGGCCTTCAATGCGGTGCGCTACACGCCGGCCGGTGGCAGCATCCGTATGCGCTGGTACGGCGACGCCGGCGGTGCGCACTTCGAGATCACGGACACCGGCATCGGCATCGCCGCCCAACACCTTTCGCGGCTGACGGAACGTTTCTATCGTGTGGACGTCGGCCGCTCGCGCGGCAGTGGCGGTACCGGCCTGGGGCTGGCGATTGCCAAGCACGTGTTGCTGCGCCACGACGGGCGGCTGCGCATCGTCAGCCAGCCCGGCACCGGCAGCACCTTCACCTGCGATTTCCCCGTGGCGCGGGTGCACCACCCGGCACAGCCCACCGTCGGCTGAGCGTCCGACGGCTGTCATACCACTGTCATATCGGATTCACGGATCTGTCATCCGGTCGCGACATACTGCGCCGGGTTACATGATCTGCGCGGGCGGCGCCCGACAGGTTTCAAACACACAAAGGAGAACATACACCATGCGATTCAAGCTTCAGCTCGTATCCGCCATCGCGCCGGCCCTGTTGGCCGTGGCGTGCAGCCCGGCCCTGGCCGAGGGCGCCAAGGTCGACCCCGGCATCGCGGATTACACCAGGTCCAGCGGCGTTTCCGGCAACCTGTCCAGCGTCGGCTCCGACACCCTGGCCAACCTGATGACGCTGTGGGCCGAGGAATTCAAGCGTGCATACCCGAACGTCAATATCCAGATCCAGGCCGCCGGCTCCTCCACCGCACCGCCTGCGCTGACCGAAGGCACGTCCAACATCGGCCCCATGAGCCGCAGTATGAAGGACAAGGAGATCGAGTCCTTCGAGAAGAAATACGGCTACAAGCCGACCCGGATCCGCGTCGCCATCGACGCCCTGGCGGTGTTCGTGCACAAGGACAACCCCATCGAGGGTTTGACCATTCCGCAGGTCGACGCGATCTTCTCCTCCACCCGCAAGTGCGGCGAGGCCGAGGACATCACACGCTGGGGTCAGGTCGGTCTGACCGGCGGCTGGGGAGGCCGCTCCATGCAACTGTACGGGCGCAACTCGGTGTCCGGCACCTATGGCTACTTCAAGGATCACGCGCTGTGCAAGGGTGACTTCAGGAACAACGTCAGCGAGCAGCCCGGCTCGGCCTCGGTGGTGCAGTCGGTGTCGACCACCGTCAACAGCATCGGCTACTCCGGTATCGGCTACGTCACCTCCGGCGTGAAGGCCGTGCCGCTGGCGAAGAAGACCGGCAGCCCCTTCGTCGAGGCGACCGCGGAGAAGGCCATCACGGGTGAGTACCCGTTGTCACGTTTCCTGTACGTCTACGTCAACAAGCATCCGAACCAGCCACTGCCGCCGCTGGAGCACGAGTTTCTCAAGTTGGTGCTGTCGAAGGCCGGTCAGCAAGTGGTCGTCAAGGATGGCTATATCCCGATGCCCGCCAAGGTGGTCGAGGCGGAGCTGAAAAAGCTGCAGTAAGCGACCTCGATCCGATCCCGTCCGTAATTCCAGACCCCCGCTTACGCGGGGGTTTTTCGTGGTGCGCCCGTCATCGATGTCGCATACAGGCGGCGCCTGTTGCTCTGTCATCCGATCGCCATGCGTTCGTCACACGGCTGTCATGCGCGCTTCCTAGACTGCGCCCCGCTGCCGCTGGAAAGGCGCGGCGATCCATGAATCCCACAGAGCAACGATCGGAGATTTCACATGCAGAAGAAACTCATCGCAGCGGCGGCCGTGCTGTCGACCGTCCTGGCGCCCGCGCAGGCCGATGTCAAGGTCAGCACCAAGGGCGGCCTGAAGGTCGAGACCGACGACGGCAACTTCATGTTCCGCACCGGCGGCCGCATCCACCTGGACGCCGCCTTCCACGACGACGACCGGAGCGATCTGGAGGACGGCACCAAGTTCCGCCGCGCGCGCCTGTTCTTGAGCGGCACGATCTACAGGGACTGGGCCTTCAAGGCACAGTATGATTTCGCCGAGGACGATGTCGCCGCGAAGGATCTCTACATAAAGTACAAGCCCTGGGGCATCACCATCGGCCAGTTCAAGCAGCCGCTGAGCCTGGAAGAGCTGACCAGTTCCAACTACACCACCTTCATCGAGCGCGCCTCGATCAACAATCTCGCCACCTCGCGCCGCATCGGCGTGGGCTACAACACCGGCGGCGACAACTATTCTTTCGCCGCCAGCGTCTACGGCCGCAACGTGGGCGAGGACACGGTCGATGACGAGGGCTTCGGCGTCGGTGGACGTCTGACCTTCGCACCCTGGGCGTCCGCTACCCGTGCCCTGCACCTGGGCGTCGCGGCCAGCATGGAAAGCCCGCGGCTGGGTGACGATGCGGCGCGCTTCCGTGCCCGCCCGGAGGCCAACGTCGATGGCGGCCGTCTGATCGACACCGGCAGCCTGAGCGGTGTCGACGACATCAGCAAATACGGCCTGGAGGCCGCCCTGGTGCAGGGTCCATTCTCGCTGCAGGCCGAATACCTGGCGGTCAGCGTGTTGCGCGAGGCCGGCAATCCGGACACCGACTTCGACGGTTACTACGTGTTCGGCAGCTGGTTCCTGACCGGCGAGTCCCGTCCCTACAACGCCAGCAAGGGCCGCTTCGGCCGCGTCAAGCCCACTGCCAAATCTGGTGCCTGGGAACTCGCGGCGCGCTACAGCAACCTGAACCTGAACGACGGCGTGGTCACCGGCGGCGAGATGGATAACTGGACGCTGGGCGTGAACTACTACATGAATGCGAACGCTCGTCTGATGTTCAACTACATCGGCGTCGATACCGACGACAACGCCGGCAACGATGATCCCGGGATCTTCCTGATGCGTGCGCAGCTGGACTTCTAGGAGCCTGTTGGACTTGGGCGATCGTAGCGAGCCGGGTGGGAGAGCGAGGTCATTTTTTTCGATCCTTCGAGGAGCATAGCCGTAGCTATTTGACGAGCAGGACCGGGAAAATGGACTGCTATCCCACTGGCGCAGTAGATCAGCCCCAAGTCCGACAGGTTCCTAGCGGGTGTGGCAGCCGCTTGCGATCATTGCGGCGGCCACGCGCGCCCTGGCCGTTATTTATTACTGTGTTGTGACCGCGTGCTGTAGCGAGGCCGGTGTGGCCGTCAGCATATGGCGCAGGGCGTAGAAATCGCCGTAGCTCATGTGCCGCAGCATGAGGCCGACGCCGACGCCGTCGCCGTGCACGACGCAGGCGGGCAGGTGGTGCTCGCGGCGTGCGCCGTTGCTCGTCTCTGTAACGAACGAGATCTCGAGTTCGGCATGCAGCGGCAGTTGCACGCCTTCGGTCTGGACGTACATGCCTTCCAGACTGACGTCGCGAGTCTTGCCGGTGATGACCCCGACCGGCGCGTAGAACAGCGCGACATCCAATTCGATCGGTTTTCGCTCACTCCAACGGTGTTCCATCGTCATATCGATTCCTCCCAAGGCGTTCCCTTATGCCGGAAATCAGACGGCAGAATGTCGAAAGCAAATATAATGCCAGGATCGGTGCAAGCGGATCGGGCGGCCGCTGTGTCCAGCGTCCGTGGTTCACCGTACCTGCGACTGGTATAGTACCGGCCCGGCATCGCCGATTCGTGTCGTAGCTCACAGAGCGGGGCCTGTCCACATGCCCACAAGCTCGTAACAGGGTGGGTCCATTGACTGCGCCAGACACCACCGCGCCCGCGCCCATCGCGGCAGTCGACCTCGGTTCCAACAGCTTTCACCTGATCGTTGCGCGCCTGCAGGATGGGCAGCTGCGGATCGTCGACCGGCTGCGTGATCCGGTGCGCCTGGCGGCCGGGCTGGGGCGTGGTCTGCGCCTCAGTTCCGAGGTGCGCCGGCGGGCCATCGAATGCCTGCAGCGCTTCGGCCAGCGGCTGCGTGAACTCGGTCCGGACAGTGTGCGCGTGGTCGGCACCAACACCCTGCGCCAGGCGCGCGACCCGGACTTCATCGAGGCGGCCCAGCAGGCCCTGGGTCATCCCATCGAGATCATCGCCGGCGTCGAGGAGGCGCGCCTGATCTACCTCGGCGTGGCCCACAGCCTGGCCGTGGACGAGGGTCGGCGGCTGGTGGTGGACATCGGTGGTGGCAGCACCGAACTCATCATCGGCGAGGGCTTCCGGCCGTTGCGTCTGGACAGTCTGCACATGGGCTGTGTCACGCTGAGTGAACGCTGCTTCCGCGGGGGCAGGGTCAGCAAGGGCAGCTTCGAGGAGGCCGAGCTGCTCGCCGCGCTGGAGCTCGAACCCATCCAGCAACGCTTCCGTCGCCTGGGCTGGGGCAGTGTTGTCGGCGCCTCCGGTACGGTCCGCACGATCCGCGAGATCCTCATCGAACAGGGCTGGAGCGATCAGGGCATCAGTGCCGCCGGTCTGCGCAAGCTGCGCAAGGCCATGCTCGATGCCGGCCACGTCGACAAGCTCAGGCTCAAGGGGCTGTCGGACGAGCGGCGTCCGGTGCTGGCCGGCGGCGTCGCCATCCTCGGCGCCGTGTTCGCGGCGCTCGATCTGGACCGCATGCTGATCGCACAGGGGGCGTTGCGCGAGGGACTGCTCTACGACCTGCTTGGCCGCATCCAGCACGCCGACGTGCGCGAGGCCGCGGTGCAGGCGCTGATAAGCCGCTATCAGATCGATGCCCAGCATGCCGCACGGGTCGAGGCGGTGGCACTCAGGCTGCTGGAGCAGCTGGCGCACGGCTGGGGTCTGGGGCATCCCATGCAGCGCACCTGGCTGCATTGGGCGGCCGGCCTGCACGAGCTCGGGCTGGTCATCGCCCACAGCCAATACCACAAGCACGGTGCCTACCTGGTGCAGCATTCCGACCTGGCGGGTTTCTCCATGCGCGACCAGGCGTTACTCGCGGTACTGGTGCGTGGTCACCGCGGCAAGTTCCCACGCGAGGAGATCGCGGCACTGCCCAAGCCGCTGCAGGAGCCGACGCGGCGGCTCACGATGTTGCTGCGTCTGGCGGTCCTGTTGCGCCGCGACCGTGCCGATGGACCCGTCCCCGAACTCCGGGCGAAGGTCGCCGGCAACGAACTGAAGCTGAAGTTCCCCGCCGGCTGGCTCGACGCCCGCCCGTTGACCCGCGCCGATCTGCTGCAGGAGCGGAAGAATCTCGCCACAATCGATATCAGGCTGACGTTCGGGTGATGGCCGGTGGGTGTCCCCGGCCGGTCGCCGGCGCCCGCCGACGAACGCATGTGCAGCAGGAAACCAGTGTGCTGCCCATGGTATTCATGGCTTTTGCGCCGTGGCCTGGTCTATACCTAACTACGTAGGCGGGCGATCATTGCTCTTTCTGATCGATGGGCTCCGCGCGATGGTCCGGGCCCGCATCGATGACGTCCACACCCGCTGTCCGGCCCGCAGTATTCTTCAAGGAGCGTATATGGAACTGGCATGCAAATATCTGATCGTCGGCGGCGG